>JBIJBH010000031.1:0-14792 GCA_044345315.1 Lysobacteraceae bacterium | reverse complement strand
CGAGGCCGAGGATGTCGGTCGATTGCGATTCATTCGTCGTGCCCAGGGGATGGGGTTCAGTCTGGCCGAGGTCTCGGAACTGCTTGAGATCCAGGGTCATGCCGCGTGCGAGCAGACACGGCAGTTGGCGGACCGCAAGCTCATGGAAGTTCGCAGCCGTCTGCAGCAGCTCAAACGACTGGAATCCGATCTTGTGTCCATGGTGGAGCGGTGCGGCCGCGTCGAGGTCGGCGGCGCGTGCCCGATGCTCGATGTCTTCTTTGCGCTGGCCGATCGGGACCATGCAACCGCACTGTCGCAGGCGGAATGACAACGGTCTTGGTCGAGGGGGTTGGCGCCGTCCGCGCTTGGGCAAGAACGGCGCAGACCGCCAAAACCGCGTCTGCGTTCGGCATCGTCGAATCCATCGACGCGGGCGCTGGCAAGATCACGCTCGCACACGGCCCGGTCGATGCGCTGGGCTGGCCCGCGATGACGATGGGCTTCACGAGCAGATCGCGTCCGTGCGGCCCGGTTAGTCCGTGCGATTCGAGTTCACGGCAGAAGGCATGACGGCAACGATCACGCGCATCGAACCCAGTCCATAAAAACAACTCGTCACCTATCCCAACGACCATGTGTGAGGCGTGGCGTTGGTGTAGACAATCTCGATATCGCCTGTGCCTGCATGTGTGACGACAGGCGAGATGATCCGAAATCCGCACCCTGACCTTGAGCCGGAACGCGCTGTGTTGGACAACGAAAGCGATTGATCCCGCAGTGGTTCGTCTCAGGCCTGTGGCTCGCGATACGCCAACAGCCGCAGGGCATTCGCAACCACCAGCAGTGTCGAGCCTTCATGGAATAGCACGGCGACGCCCATCTTCAGCCCGAAAATCGTCGCTGGGATCAGGATTGCGACCATGCCCAGGCTCGCCCACAGATTTTGACGGATGATGCGACGGGTCTGGCGACTCAATCCGATCACGAACGGCAGTTTCGACAGATCGTCGCCCATCAACGCGACATCGGCGGTTTCCAGTGCCACATCGGAGCCGGCGGCCCCCATCGCGATGCCGACCGATGCACTGGCCAGCGCCGGTGCATCGTTGACGCCATCGCCGATCATCGCGACATCGCCAGCCGCCTGCAGTTCGCGGATGGTCGTGACTTTGTCTTCGGGCATGAGGTTGCCCAGCGCCCGGTCGATGCCGACGCTCTTGGCCACGGCATCGGCGACCTGCTGGTTGTCGCCCGAGAGCATGACCATCTGGCGGATGCCCAGCGCCCGCAGTTGTGCGATCACAGCCGTTGCGGCGGCGCGGGGAGTGTCCATCAATCCGATCGCACCGAGATAGCGGTCGCCGTGTTTGACCGCAAACGTAGTGCGACCATCGGATTCGAGTTGGCGCATGCGTGCGTCGAGATCCGGCGGTAGTCGGATGGCATCGATTTCGGCGAACAGCGCTCGTTTGCCGATGTACACGACTTGACCATCGACTTCGGCGCGCAGTCCTTTACCGGTCAGACTTTCCAGGTTGGTCGCCACCGGCAGGGCCGCACCGCCAAGGCGTTCGCCGCCATCGCGGACGACCGCGGCCGCCAACGGGTGGCCGCTCAGTTTTTCGACAGCGACTGCGACTTCCAGAAGCGTCTCTTCGCCGACGTTCTCTGCGGCCAGCACATCGGTCACGCGTGGCTGGCCTTCGGTGAGGGTACCGGTTTTGTCGAACGCCAGCGCGTGAAGCACGCCCAGCCGCTCCAGCGGCGCGCCGCCTTTGATCAGCACGCCCGCCCGCGCCGCCCTGGCGACGCCACTGAGTACCGCGCTGGGTGTCGAGATCGCCAGCGCACAGGGGCTCGCGGCCACCAGCACGGCCATCGCCCGGTAGAACGACGCGCTGAACGGTTCGTCGACCACCAGCCAGGCGAACAACAATACGAACGCAAGTGCGAGCACCACAGGAACGAAGACACGCTGGAAACGGTCGGTGAATAACTGCGTTGGCGATTTCTGAGTTTCCGCGGAGCGGACCATCTCGACGATACGGGACAGCGTGCTCTGGTCGGCGCGACGGCTGACTTCGATTTCGACGAGGTGCGCCCGGTTGAGGGTGCCGGCGAACACGCGATGATCGGCGCCCACTGCGTCCGGATTCGCGCGGGAGGCAGCGATATCCGCGACTGGCCGTTTGTCGACCGGCACGCTCTCGCCGGTAATTGCGGATTGATCGATGCTGGTTTCGCCGACCACCACGAAGCCATCCGCCGCGATCCGTTCGTCCGGCTTGACCACCACGATGTCTCCCACTTGTAGGGATCCAACGGCGATTTCGACAATTTCCTGTCCACGCCGCACCAATGCGGTCTCGGGTCGCAGTTCCGCCAGCGCCTCGATCGCACGACGGGCACGGCCCATCGCATAATTTTCGAGCGCATGTCCCAGGCTGAACAGGAACAGCAGCAAGCCGGCCTCCCCCCAGTGGCCCAAGGCGATCGCGCCCGCAGCGGCGACGAGCATCAGCGTGTCGATCTGCAAGCGTCGATTGCGGAGGTTTTCGATCGCCTCCCGCACGGTGAACCATGCACCCGCCAGACAGGCCGCGGCATATAACCCGCGGGCGATGAGCGCATCCTCGCCCATCGAGCGGCTGACGATCCAACCGGCGAGCAATAGCGCGCCGCTGAGCAGCGAAAACCACAACTCCAGGTTGCCAGTGCCGTGTGCGTGTTTGTCGTGCCCGTGCTCCCCGTGAGGGTCATCCTGGTGTGATGTATGCGTATGTGCTGACATGGTCGTTTCCTCGTGATCGAGTGTCTGTCGTGGCGGGACAATGCCCCGTCGAGATAGGGTCAAGGCAGCAAACGAAAGCAGCAGCGGGTCATGACGGCGCCATCTGCGGCGTGTGCGCGTCCGGCTTCGCATCGCCGGGTTTGTGCAGCCAGCGATACAGCGCCGGCAGCACCAGCAGCGTCAACAGCGTCGAGGACACGATGCCGCCGATCACTACCGTCGCCAGCGGCCGCTGCACCTCGGAGCCCGCACCGACGTTGAGCGCCATCGGCACGAAGCCGAGCGACGCCACCAGCGCCGTCATGAGCACCGGGCGCAGGCGGCCGAGCGCACCATCGACAATCGCTTCATCAAGCGGATCGCCCTGTTCGCGCAGCTTCTTGATGAAGGCGATCATCACCAAGCCGTTGAGCACGGCCACGCCCGACAGTGCGATGAAGCCGACGCCGGCTGAAATCGACAGGGGAATGCCGCGCAGGGCCAGCGCGATCACCCCGCCAGTCAAGGCAAGCGGCACGCCGCTGAACACGATCGCCGCATCCTTGGCCGAGCCGAAGGCCATGAACAACAGGCCGAAGATCACGATCAGGGTCACCGGCACCACGATCGACAGGCGCTTGCTGGCCGACACGAGTTGCTCGAACGTGCCGCCGTAGTCGATCCAGTAGCCCTCGGGGACTTTGACTTCTGCATCGATCTTCGACTGCAATTCGGCCACGAATCCACCGAGATCGCGATCGCGCACGTTGGCGGTGACCACGATCCGGCGCTTGCCGTTCTCGCGGTTGATCTGGTTCGGACCCAACTGCGTTTCGACGCTCGCCACTTCGCGCAACGGCACGGTGCGCGGCGTGCCGGCCGCCCAGTTGCTGGTACGGCTGGACTCGTCGGCCTGAGTACCTTCACCCAGGGCAATCGGCAGATCCGCAAGTGCCGCGGGATCCTCGCGCAGCGATTCGGGCAGACGCACGACGAGATCGAACCTGCGGTCGCCCTCGAACAGTTGGCCCGATTCCTCGCCGCCGATGGCCGTGGCGATCGTTTCCTGCACCTGCGACGGGTTCAGGCCATAACTGGCCAAGGCAGCCCGGTTGGGCACCACTGTCAGCAGCGGCAGGCCGGTCACCTGCTCGGTCTTGACGTCGGCGGCGCCGGGCACCGCCGACATCACGCGCTGTACCTGGACGGCCGTGCGCACGAGCTGGTCGAGATCATCGCCGTAGATCTTGACCGCCACGTCCGCGCGCACGCCCGAGATCAACTCGTTGGTGCGCATCTGGATGGGCTGTGTGACCTCGTAGTTGTTGCCGGGCAAGGTGGCCAATACTTTGCCGATGTCCTTGAGCAGAACCGCCTTCGGCTTGTCGGGGTCCGGCCAGTCGTCGCGATCCTTAAGCATCACGAACGTATCGGCGATCGAAGGGGGCATCGGATCGCTGGCCACCTCGGCGGTGCCGATCTTGGCGAAGACGCGCTTGACCTCGGGCAGTTGCGCCAGACTCGTTTCGAGCGCCTCCTGCATCTGCACCGACTGGGTCAGGCTGGTGCCGGGGATGCGCAAGGCCTGAACCGTGACGTCGCCTTCGTCGAGGTTGGGAATGAACTCGCTGCCCAGACGCGTGGCGAGCAATCCGGATGCGATCACCAGCGCCAGTGCGCCCAGCATCACCGACATCCGATGGCGAAGGGTCCACGCCAGCATCGGCGCGTAGCGACGCTTGGTCCATGCCATGAGCTTGTTCTCGTGCTCATCGACCTTGCCGCCGAGGAACATCGCGATCGCGGCGGGCACGAAGGTCAGCGAGAGCAACATCGCGCCGGTCAGTGCGAGCACCACCGTGATCGCCATCGGATGGAACATTTTTCCTTCGATGCCGGACAGCGCAAAGATCGGCAAATAGACCGCTGTGATGATGCCCAGGCCGAACAGGCTGGGGCGGATCACTTCGGCGGTGGCCGAGGCGGTTTCGTCGAATCGTTCTTCCTCGGTCATGACGCGGCCAAGCCGATGCTGCAGCTCGCCGAACCGGCGCAGGCAGTTCTCGATGATGATCACCGCGCCGTCGACGATCAGGCCGAAATCGAGCGCGCCCAGGCTCATGAGGTTGCCCGACACGCCGCCACGCACCATGCCCGTGAGCGTGAACAGCATCGCCAGCGGAATGACCGCCGCGGTGATGAGCGCTGCACGGAAATTGCCGAGCAGCACGAACAGCACCACGATCACCAGCAGTGCGCCTTCGATCAGGTTCTTGCTGACCGTGGCGATGGTGCGGTCGACCAACTCGGTGCGGTCGTAGACCGGAATGGCTTTGACGCCTTTGGGCAGCGACGCATTGGCGGCCTGCAGCTTGGCCGAGGCGGCCTGGCTGACCTCGCGGCTGTTGGCCCCCACCAGCATGACCACGGTACCGACCACGACTTCATGACCGTTCTGCGTGGCTGCACCTGTGCGCAGCTCCTTGCCTTCGCCCACCGTGGCCACGTCGCGCACGCGGATCGCCAGGCCTTCCCGGCGGTCGAGCACGATATCGCGGATCGCATCGAGATCGCTGACCTGACCAGGCACGCGCACCAGGAATTGCTGGCCATTGCGCTCGATGTAGCCCGCGCCGACGTTCTGGTTGTTGGCGGCGATGGCTGCGACGATGTCATGTAGCGTGAAGTTCAGGGCGATGAGCTTGGCCGGGTCCGGTGTGATGTGGATTTGCCGCTCGTAACCGCCGATGGTGTTGACCTCGGTGACGCCCGGCGTGTTACGCAACTGTGGACGGATGACCCAGTCCTGCAGGGTGCGCAGGTCCGTGGGTGAGTAGCTGCTGCCATCGGGTTTGCGCGCCTTGGGGTCCGCTTCCACCGTGTACATGAAGATCTCGCCCATGCCGGTCGCGATCGGGCCCATCGTGGGTTCCAGCCCGGCCGGCAGTTGCGCCTTCGCTTGCTGCAGGCGCTCGGAGACCTGCTGGCGGGCGAAGAAGATGTCGGTGCCGTCCTTGAAGACGACCGTCACCTGCGACAGCCCATAGCGCGAAAGCGATCGCGTGTAGTCGAGACTCGGCAGGCCCGCCAGTGCGGTCTCGATGGGGAAGGTGACGCGCTGTTCGGCCTCCAGCGGCGAATAGCCGGGCGTTTCGGTATTGATCTGCACCTGGACGTTGGTGATGTCTGGTGTCGCGTCGATCGGCAGGCGGGTGAAGCTCCACACACCCAAGCCGATCAGGCCGAGGGTGAAAACGAGCATCAGCCACCGATGCGCGATCGCGAATCGGATGATTTTCTCAAGCATGTCGGCGGCCTCAGTGGTCGTGCTCGGCGGTCGACTTCTCGATATCCGCCTTGATGAGGAAACTCTGCGCGGTGACCACCTCTTCGCCGGCCTTGAGCCCGGAAAGGATCTCCACTTGCCCAGGATCGCGTTTGCCCAGCTTCACCGGGCGCTGGGTGTAGGTCTCTCCCGTGCGCACGAAGACCACGTCCATGTTCTCCATCGTCTGCAGCGCTGTTTGCGGCACCATCAACGCCACCGGTTGCTGGGCCACGGTCACGCGCGCGCGTACCGCCGAGCCGGGGCGCCACATGCCGTCGGTGTTGCGGACACGTGCGCGTGCGATGGTGCTCTGGCTGGCTGTTGCGGTCGAGGGCAGAATGCGTTCGAGCACCGTCTCGGTCGTGACCTGGTCGCCCATGCGCGTGATCAACACTGGGCTGCCCGCGGTGATGTGCTGGGCATCGGCGCCGAACACGTGCAGGTCCACCCACAGTTCGGACAGGTCGCCGATTTCGTAGAGCGCCATGCCTTCGGCGGCAACGCCGCCCACTGACGCATTGCGCTGGAGCACGACACCGGAAATCGGTGCCGTCACCGTATAAGTGGTCAGGCTCAGGTTGCTTTCGATGCTGGCCAGTGCTTGGCCAGCGCGCACCTGATCGCCGATGTTGGCGCGCAGCGAGCGGATCGGACCTGGAAAGCGTGCCATCACCTGCGCGACCCGCCCGTCGATGGGGGTCAGCAGACCTTGTACCTCGTGTTCGTCGGCGATCGTGCCCGGCGCGACCTTCGCGACCTTGATCCCGGACTTGGCCGCGACGGCGGCGGAAAGTTTCGTGCTTGGCGGGCCTTCGGCATGCTCGCCTTCTTCGCCCTCTGCGTGCGCGTCTCCGCCTTCGGCATGTCCATCTTCTTCGGCGTGCTCGTCTTCCTCGGCATGCTTGCTTTCCTCAGTGTGCTCGTCTTCCCCGGCGTGCTCGCCGGACTCGGCATGTGCATCGGCGGTCTTCTTGTCGCCGCAGCCGGACAACGCAAGGGCGAGCAGCAGGGCGGTCCAAAACGGGATGCGATTCATGGTGTGTCCTTCAATACAGGGGTCGTCGATGGCGCGGCGAGCAGTGGTTGGCCAGTCAGGCGTTGGATTTCGATCAGGGCGCGCTGGGCGTCGAGCGCGGTTTCAAGCTGCTGTTTGCGTGCGTTGGTGCGCTCGGATTGCAATTGCGCCCATTCGAGATAGCTGATCGCACCGGAGCGGTACGCGCGTTCGGCGGCGGCTTCGGCTTGTCCCAGTTTCGGCAAGACGTCGCTCCGCAACCGCTGCACTTCGATCTGCGCCACGCGATAGCGGCCGTGCGCTTCGGCCAGCGTCGAATACAGCGCCAGTCCCTTGGCCTCGCGCTCGATCTCCAGCGACGCCAGTTCGGCTTCGGCGATGCGGATCTCGGGCTGCGCGCGCGAACGGCTTCCCAGCGGCATCGACACACTCCCGATGAGGCCGAAGTCGTCAGTCGACTGTAGCCGGCGCACGCCGACTTGCCAGTCCAGATCTGCGGTGCTGCTGCTGCGCGCAAGTTGTAGCCGCGCTTCCCGGATGCGCTGCTCATCGGCAAACTGGGCGAGATCCGGCGTATTTCCGATCAGCTCGGACAGGGCTGAAAAATCGCCGATGGCGGGAAGTTGCAACGGATCGCGTGCGACCACATCGAAGTCCGGTTCACGTTGACCCCACAGTGCAGCCAGGTGGTGTCGCGCGGCGATCAGCCGCTGTTCGGCGCGGGCGCGATCCAACTCCGCGCGCGCCAGTGCCGCCTGCGCGGTCAACACCACCGATTCCGGTGACGCGCCGGCCTGCAAGCGGTGGCGCGCTCCAGCGACCGTGCGCTGGCGCTGGGCGATGTCCAGTTGCGCGATCTCGCACTGCTGCTGCGCCGCCACCGCGGCGAGATATCGCCGCGCGACTTCGGCCAGCAGATCAAGGCGCCGGGTTTCGCGCTCGACGGCCAAGGCGTCTATCCGGCTTTGCGCCAACACACGTCGGGCGTCCAGCTTGCCGCCGCGTTCAAGCACCGACGCCAGTGTCAAACTGAGTTCGGCGCCCTGCAGGCCGCTGGCCTCGCCGGAGCCAAAGGCATTTTCGACGGTAGCGCCCGCGACCAGTGCGGGACGCAATGCGGCGCGGTCGCGTTCGGCGGCCAGCACATCGCCGCGAGCACCGAACAGGCGCAATTGAGGGTGGGAATCGGCGACGCGCGCAAACGCATCGTCCAAGGTCAAGGTTGGACGGGGAACAACAGGATCTGCAGCGGTCGCGGGCCAAGCCACGACGAACGCCACGATGCACGCGGCGAACGCCGCGAGTCGCATACGCATGGGAAACACTCCGATGGAAAGGTTGGACGAGCAGCCGGAGTACGGCTGGCGGGTCTCAAGCCTGAATCGGAGGTCGGAAGGGGGTTGCCGCGTGCGCGTCGGCGGTGATGGCGTTGGTAGGCGCCCAAAGCACCCTGGCGACGGGTTTGAAAGCCGGAAGCTGTAACTGTCCGGATAGCGGAAGCTGCGGCTGCGCACAGCAGTGCGCGTGATGCATCAGTTGGTGCGAAGCGCCGGCGTCGCCGTCGCCGTCTGTTTCGGTCGAATCCGTTTGCCACTGGGTGGCATGCAGATCAGCGTGAGTACCCGATGCGCTCGAATGGCCGATAGCCTCGTGCAGCGCTCCCCGGCCAGCCATCACTGGCTGCAAAATCAGACACAGCACCAGCAGCGCCAGAAAAGACTGGCGGCACAGGATGTTTGTCCGGCGGGCGTGACGACTTTTCACGGCCGCAGAGTGTAGCTCAATCGCGAAAGGTTAGACAATTACAGGAAACGTCAAAAACCTGCATATTTCATTGGCTTGGCTGCCAAAAGACGACTATGTTTCACTCTTCTAAGCCTTTTCCGCATGGGCATCGCGCAAAATTCCAAAGGCTTCCTTGATCACGTACAAGCCGATCAACGTGCCGATGGCAAAATCCGGGTACGGCGAGTGCAGCCAGAACACCAGCACCCCGGCCAGGATGACGCCGAGGTTGGCCACCACATCGGCACGGGTGAACAGCCACGTCGCCCGCAGATGCACTTCACCGGACTTCAAAGGCGCGAGCATGCGCAGAACGGTGACATTGACCGCCAACGACAACAAGGAGATGCCGATCATCCAACCGCTGAGCGGTTCAGCACCAAAGATGACGCGGCGGGCGACTTCGACGAGCACACCCACGCCCAGCATCAACAGCACACCGCCACTCAGTAACGCGGCGTTGGCCTTGAACCGGGTCGTACGACCGATCGCGACCAGGCCAATCGCATAGGCAGTCGCGTCGGAGAGCATATCCAGCGCATCGGCCAGCAGACCTGTGGACTGGGCGATCCAACCAGCGAAACCACCGATCACCGCCATGGCCGCATTAAGGGCCAGCGCAATCCAAAGAACACGACGTTCACGCGCGTTCTTGGCTTCGTGGTGGCAGCCGCATTCGCTCATCGCAAAGTCCTCATGATTTTGCCGCGACACGCGCGGACCGGGCATTGAAGATGAAACCTGCCACCGCGACCGTTGCGATCGCCAACTGTGCCAGCAATGATTGCCACGACGGATAGACGCCGAGCCAGTCGATGCGTGGCGCAGCAATCAACGCCTGCGACACCCAGCCGGCTTCCTGCAGCGCGGCCACGCCTTTACCGACCAGGACGATCGCAAGCAAGGCGATCAGGACCGAACTGATCGTGAAGAACTTGCCGATCGGCAAACGCTTGCTGAGACGCAGCATCCAATACGCTACGCCGACCAACACTGCGGTGCCAGTCAACAGACCAGCAACGATAGCGCCGGATGCCTGCTCGCTCCACATTGCGATGTAGAACAGGATCGTTTCGAACACCTCGCGGTAAACGGCGACGAACGCCAAGGTGAACAGGAAGATCGCCGAGCGCCGCGTCAGGGCCGCCGACATCTTGGCGTGCAGGTATTGCTGCCAGCGGCCAGCGAAACTCTTGCCGTGCATCCAGATGCCCACGCTGAGCAGTACGACCGCGGCGAACAGCGCCGAAACGCCTTCGGTCACTTCACGATTGGCGCCGCTGATATCGACAAAGTACGTGGCCACCGCCCAGGTGATGGCTCCTGCCAGTAGTGCCCCGATCCAGCCAGCATGAACGTAAGGCAGCACATCACGGCGTTCGGCTTTGCGCAGAAAAGCGATCATGCCGATGACGATCAGTAGTGCTTCCAGCCCTTCGCGCAGCAGGATGGTGAAGCTGCCGAGAAAGGCCGTGGTTGTGTCCGTATGCCGATCCAGTAGCGCGACCTCGGCGCGATCGAACAGCGCCCGGATTCGCGCCGCCTGGGCGGTCGTTTCCGCGAGTGCTGAACCGCGACCGAGCTGTGCGCGAAATTGGGCCATCGCAGCTTCGAGTTCGCGCATCAGCGCAGCGTCGCGCGTGACCAATGTCGGTTCGATCGGCTCGACACCATCGAGGTAGGCGGACAAAGCCAAGGCCTTGGCGCGCGTCGTGTCCCCGGTGCGGTAGGCCTGCTCGCTCTGGGCCAGCCGTTGCCGGGCCATCGCCAGTGGTCCGGCAGCAGCATCAGCCAACACCTCGTCCACGGCTTGCGGGTGCGCACGCAGATACGCCACGACTTCGGCCGCCTGCGCCGGCTCCAACGTCTTGGCGAGTTCAGCCTCGCTGGCGCGGGTGAGCGCTTCTAGGTCGGGGATCTTCGAATGCAGTTCGGGACGCTCGCGCCACAGCGTTTCGCCGCGCGTTTGCGCCTGCGGCGAATACGACATACCGCCGATGTAAAATGCCAAGTCCCAGCGATCGGCGTCTGACAAGCTGGAGAACGCCGCCATTGCGGTACCGGGGACGCCCTGCGAAATTACCTCGTACAGCGCGAACGGCGTGCGTTGCGCTGCGCGGGTGGCATCGCTGAAGGCGATCGGCGGCGGATCCAGTGCGGCCGCAGTCGGGCCGTCACCGCGACCGGCCGAACCGTGACAGGCTGCACATTGCTGGGCGTAGAGCGCCGCAGCCCGGCTCGGCACCGGCGGTGAAGTCGGCACCGCCCCGATGGAGTAGCTGGCCAGCAGGTCATCGGCCAGCCCACGGGCGAGCGTCGCCACATGCAGGGGCTCGGCCTTGGTGGTCACCGCCACCACCAGTTGGTCGGCTTGGGCCAGCAGGGCCGGCTGTTTTGATGACTCTGGCAGGCTCGCCAGTTGCGTGCGGACGGCCCCGGCGAACTCCTGCATCTCGGCGTACTCGCCCGGCGACACGATATGACCGCCTTGAACGGCGCCGGCGTAGTCCACGGCGATGTAGTCGAGCATCTGCCAGGTCTGGTGCGGGTTCGCTCCAGGCTGTTCGGCACGAACCGGCAGCAACGTGGCCCCCAGCATCAGAAGGGCCAGGAGGCTGGACTGGATCAGGACAATCGGTTGGGGCATGGTTCGACCATGGTTGGGCCCCGCCAGGGTGGCAGCGGAAACGTGCCCACTGTAAAGTCTGTAGTCACTACAGGGTCAAGCGGAATGCGAATGAAAATCAGTGACGCCGCCGCCGCCAGTGGCTGTCATCTGGAGACCATTCGCTACTACGAGCGTGTGGGTCTGATGCCATCACCGATGCGAACCGGGAGCGGTTACCGCGCCTACGCGCCGGCCGATGTCGAACGGCTGCGCTTCATCAGCCGGGGGCGCGAGTTGGGGTTCAGTCTGGAGGATATTCGCAGTCTGCTGCGCTTGAACGACGATCCGCAGTTGTCGTGTGGCGATGTTGATGTGCTGGCTCGTGCGCACTTGACCGACATCCATCAACGCATTGATGCGCTCAGTCGCATGGCGGAGGAACTGGAACGAGTCATCGCCCAGTGCTCCGGCGGCGAGCGTGTCAAGTGCACCATTCTGGAAGCGCTACGTCGCGCCGATGGCGCTTCTACCGAGAACAAAGGATCGAAGACATGACGATGGTTGTGCGCTGACGGATAACTCAACCTGAGTGGTGCGCTCACGGTGCTCAAGTACTCGCGCAGGAAGTCCGCAACGTAGGTCTTGCCGACCGACCATCCCTGTTCGACGTGGTCGCGGTTGAACCGATCCGCGATCGTGCGGCAACTGGCGTCGGGCGATTCCATCGCAATCCGGAACAGTCTTTCACGTACTACGATGGGCTTGGCCCGGTAATGATGCATGCCGTTGGCGCTTGTTGATGTGGGTTGCATTTCACATTTTGTATGCCTGCGAATTCCGGATCGCTGCGGAAGCGGTCGTTGATGGCGGATGCGAGCAATCAACATTGCGACAAGCGCGAGCAGCAGTGCAAGAATCATCCGAATCAACCGTCATGGCCCGGCGGTCGACGCCGTTTGGGTCGCGCAGACTACGCTACGCTGCGATACAGCATTGCGATTGCGCTGGGACACTGCCTGCTCGTTTGACGAGCAGGCAGGACCACCGTGACATCCCTCCAAACTTTCGACCCGGCGCGCATGACGCCGGCACAGCGGCGCACGGAGGCCGCCGCACTGCTGGCCCAGGGCCTGCACCGCCTGCGCGGCGGCGACGCGCACACCGCCGCCGTCGCCGCGCCCTCTCCGGTTTGTCTTGGCTTTGGCGACCACCCACGCGTACATGCCAACCCCGCTCACCGGAGTCCACAGGCATGACGCAACAACCCCCTCCCGCGGCTGCGCCCGCATCGATGGCTGCGCGCATCGCGCACCTGGCCGATTGGTCGTGGCCGGATATCAAGAAGGAATGGCAGCGCCTCTTCGGTGGCGAGCCGCCCATCGCCAATCGACGCTTCGTCGAGAAGCGCATCGCCTATCGCTGGCAGGAAATCGAGTTCGCCAAGACTGACCACAGCTTGCTCGAGCGTAACAGCGGCCGGATCGATGAACTGGTCGCGACCGGCACGTTGAAACGCCAGAAGGCCGGCGCGACGCCGATTGCCGGCACCGAGCTGATCCGCATCTATGCCGGCGTCGAGCATCGGGTCAGGGTCCTGCCGGACGACGAATTCGAGTACGCCGGCAAGCGGTATCCCAGCCTGTCGATGATCGCCCGCACGATCACCGGCACCCGCTGGAGCGGGCCGGCGTTCTTCGGATTGCGCAAAGCAGGTGGCCGATGAGCGCCGTTCTGCCGAAGCGCCTGCGCTGCGCCGTCTACACCCGCAAATCCACCGACGAAGGGCTCGATGCGGAATACACCTCGATCGACGCCCAGCGCGATGCCGGCGCGGCGTTCATCGCCAGCCGGCGGATGGAAGGCTGGATCCCGGTCGCAGGTGATTACGACGATGGCGGCTTCTCCGGCGGCACGTTGCTGCGTCCCGCGCTACAGCGCCTCATGGAAGACATCCGCGCAGGCCAGATCGACATCGTCGTGGTCTACAAGATCGACCGCCTGACGCGATCGCTGTTCGACTTCGCCGAGCTGATCAAGGTCTTCGAGGAATACGGCACGACCTTCGTGTCCGTTACACAGCAGATCAACACCACGGATGCGATGGGCAGGATGATGCTGAACATCCTCCTCGCGTTCGCGCAGTTCGAGCGCGAGTTGACCGCCGAGCGCATCCGCGACAAGTTCGCCGCCAGCAAGAAGAAGGGGTTGTGGATGCACGGGATCTGCCCGTTGGGCTATGACGTCGT
Organism: Lysobacteraceae bacterium; assembly: GCA_044345315.1. Lineage (GTDB taxonomy): Bacteria > Pseudomonadota > Gammaproteobacteria > Xanthomonadales > Xanthomonadaceae > Lysobacter_I. Next base: position 1,058 of record JBIJBH010000031.1, on the reverse strand, counting down.
GGATCGCCGGCTGGTGGTGAACGCGGCGGAGGCCGAACAGGTCCGGACGATCTTCCGTCGTTTCGTCGAGTTGGGCTCGATCCTGAAGATCGTGCAGGAGGCGAGGGCGCGCGGCTGGTGCAACAAGACGTGGACGACGAAGGCGGGCACCGTGCGGCCCGGTAAGCTCCACGACAAAAGCTCCATCCACGGCATGCTGCATTGCCGCACCTATCTGGGCGAACTCAAGCATCGCGGCGAGTACGTCGAGAGCACCCACCCGGCAATCATCGACAAGGCGCTCTGGGACGAGGCGCATGCGCTGCTGCAGATCAACGGCCGAGTCCGCTCCGCCGCCTCGCGCGGCAAGGTGGATTTCCTGCTGAAGGGCCTGTTGACCGGCCCCGACGGCCGCGCCCTGTCGCCGTGGCACACGACCAAGGCCAACGGGCGCACCTACCGCTACTACCTGAGCACGCGCGACATCCACGAAGGGCGGGGCACGTCGGGCCTGCCGCGCCTGCCAGCGGCCGAACTGGAGGTTGCGGTGGTCGGGCAACTGCGCCAACTGCTGCGCGCGCCGGAGATGATCGAAGTGATGATCCCGCAGGCGCTCGCCCTCGACCCCACGCTGGATGAAGCGCAGGTCACGGTCGCGATGACGCAGGTCGACCGGGTATGGGAGCAGTTGTTTCCCGCCGAGCAGCAGCGGCTGGTCAGGCTGCTGGTGGAGCGGGTGATCGTGACGCCGACGAACCTGGAACTCCGCCTGCGCCCCGGCGGCATCGGCAGCCTCGCCGCCGATGCCCGGCAGGTCGCCGAGGCGGTCGCATGAACCGCCCGACCCTGACGATGGCGGGGCAGGCCAGCGAGGTAGTCGCCAGCGACGGCAGCGTCGTGCTGAACGTCCCGATCACCCTGCGGCAGCGGAGCGGTCGACGGGTGGTCGCCGTCGGCGGTCCCCGGGGCGAATCCGGCGAACGGACTCGAACCGGCGCTACGCCGCTGCAACTTGCGCTGGCCCGTGGCCATCGCTGGTTGCGGATGATCGAGGCGGGCGAGGTCTCGTCGCTTCGTGA
>JBIJBH010000372.1:0-4225 GCA_044345315.1 Lysobacteraceae bacterium | reverse complement strand
CCCCGCGATTCGGCAGCAGGCGCGGCCTCGGCCTCGGCAGTCGGGGCGGCGATGCGGTAAGGTAGCGGACTGTCCGCAACCCCATGTTTCCCGCCCGTGTCCGCCGATTCCCCGACGGTCGCCCCGGCTACGCCCGAGGCCGCCAGCTACGCTCCCCGTAACGTCGAAAACGCCGCCCAGGCCTTCTGGCGCGATACCCGTGCCTTCGAGGTCCGCGAGGACGGCGACCGGCCCAAGTATTTCTGCCTCTCGATGCTGCCGTACCCGTCGGGCGCGCTGCACATGGGTCACGTCCGCAACTACACCATCGGCGACGTCATCAGCCGCTATCGGCGCATGACCGGGCACAACGTCCTGCAGCCGATGGGCTGGGACGCCTTCGGTCTGCCGGCCGAGAACGCCGCGATCAAGAACAAGACCGCGCCGGCGGCCTGGACCTACGCCAACATCGACCACATGCGCGGTCAGCTGCAGGCGCTGGGCTACGCGATCGACTGGTCGCGCGAATTCGCCACCTGCCGCCCGGACTACTACGTCCACGAGCAGCGCATGTTCACCCGGCTGATGAAGAAGGGCCTGGTCTACCGGAAGAATTCGGTGGTGAACTGGGATCCGGTCGACCAGACCGTGCTCGCCAACGAACAGGTCATCGACGGCCGCGGCTGGCGCTCCGGCGCGATCGTCGAAAAGCGCGAAATCCCGCAGTGGTTCCTGAAGATCACCGCTTACGCGCAGGAACTGCTGGACGGCCTCGACGCGCTGCCGGGCTGGCCGGACTCGGTCAAGACCATGCAGCGCAACTGGATCGGCCGCAGCGAAGGCCTGGAGATCCAGTTCCGCATCGACGGCGAGGATGTGCCGCCCGAACTTAAGCAACTCGTTGTCTACACCACGCGCCCCGACACCCTGATGGGCGTCACTTTCATCAGCATCGCCGGCGAACATCCGCTGGCGCTGAAAGCGGCCGCATCGAATCCGGAGCTGGCCGCGTTCCTCGCCGAGCTGCGCCAGGGCGGCGTGTCCGAGGCCGAGCTGGAAACCCAGGAAAAGCGCGGCATGGCGACCGGCCAGTGGGCGATCCACCCGGTCACCGGCGAGGACGTGCCGATCTACGTCGCCAACTTCGTGCTGATGGGCTACGGCACCGGCGCGGTGATGGCGGTACCGGCGCACGACCAGCGCGACTGGGAGTTCGCCAAGGCCTACGGCCTGCCGGTGCGGCCAGTGATCGTCTCGCCGGCGGTGCGCGATGCGCTGGCGGAGATCGCCGCGCACGTCGCCGGTCACGACGACCCGATGGCGGTCGCGCTCGGTGCGCATGCGCCGGTGGACGTGGTCGAGATCGACGCCGCGGTCGCGGTGGTGCGCGAATATTTCGAGAACATCCAGCAGGGCGCGGCCTGGACCGAGCGCGGCCTGCTGATCAACTCCGGCGAATACGACGGGCTCGACTACGACGGCGCCTTCGACGCGCTGGCCGCGCGCTTCGAGGCCGCCGGCACCGGGCGCCGCAAGGTCAACTTCCGCCTGCGCGACTGGGGCGTGAGTCGCCAGCGCTACTGGGGTTGCCCGATCCCGGTGATCTACTGCCCCAAGTGCGACGCGGTGCCGGTGCCGGAAGACCAATTGCCCGTGCTGCTGCCGGAGAACGTCGAGGACGCCTTCGCCGCCGGCGCGGTGGTCTCGCCGATCAAGGCCGACCCCGAGTGGCGCAAGACCAGCTGCCCGCAGTGCGGCGGTCCGGCCGAGCGCGAGACCGACACCTTCGACACCTTCATGGAGTCGAGCTGGTACTACGCGCGCTACACCTCGCCCGGCGCGGCCGACATGGTCGACGAACGCGCGAAATACTGGACGCCGGTCGACCAGTACATCGGCGGCATCGAGCACGCGATCCTGCACCTGCTGTACTTCCGCTTCTATCACAAGCTGCTGCGCGACGAAGGCCTGGTCGACAGCGACGAGCCGGCGGTCAACCTGCTGTGCCAGGGCATGGTGATCGCGGAGACCTTCTATCGCGAGAACGCCGACGGCTCGAAGGACTGGATCAATCCGGCCGAGGTCGAGATCGAACGCGACGACAAGGGCCGCATCGTCGGCGCGAAGTCGAAAGCCGACGGCGCGCCGGTGAAGATCGGCCACGTCGAGAAGATGTCGAAGTCGAAGAACAACGGCGTCGATCCGCAGGCGATGGTCGACAAGTACGGCGCCGACACGGTGCGCCTGTTCTCGATGTTCGCCGCGCCGCCGGAGCAGTCGCTGGAGTGGAACGAGGCCGGCGTCGAGGGCATGTCGCGCTTCCTGCGCCGCTTCTGGCGCGAAGTGACCACGCACGCCGCGCAGCCGGATCATCCGGAGGTCGACGTCGCCGCGCTGAACGCCGCGCAGAAGACGATGCGCCGGCAGTTGCACGAGGCGATCCAGAAGGTCGGCGACGACTACGGCCGCCGCTACAGCTTCAACACCGCGATCGCCGCGCTGATGGAGCTGCTCAACGCGGTGTCGAAGTTCGACGACACGAGCGACCAGGGCCGCGCGGTGCGCCACGAAGTCCTGCAGACCATGGTCCTGCTGCTGAACCCGGTGACGCCGCACGTCAGCCACCAGCTGTGGCAGGTACTGGGCAATCCCGAGACGCTGCTGGAGGACCTGCCGTTCCCGCAGGCCGACCCGGCCGCGCTGGTGCGCGATGCGGTCACGCTGGCGGTACAGGTCAACGGCAAGCTGCGCGGCACGATCGAGGTCGGCGTGCAGACGCCGAAGGACGAGATCGAGGCCCTCGCCCTGGCCGAGCCGAACGTCGTCCGCTTCATGGACGGCATGACCGTGAAGAAGATCATCGTCGTGCCCGGCAAGATCGTGAACATCGTCGCCGGTTGACGCGGCCGGCCGCACCGCCGCCTGCGGCGGTGCGATCGTCCCGGCTTGCCCCCGGCTCCCGCCTCCGCCAGACTCCGCCCATGAATATCCTTCGCCCCGCCTGCGTCCTCCTGCTCGTCGCGGCCCTCTCCGGCTGCGGTTTCCATCTGCGCAGCGCGGTGGCGCTGCCGGCCGATCTGGGCCCGGTCGCGGTGACCGCCACCGATCCCTACAGCCCGCTGGCCGACGCCCTCGGGCGCTCGCTGGAACTGGCCGGCGCCACGCCCGCGGCGGCGGATGCGCTGGACGGCGCGACCCGGCTGGAGATCCTGTCCGAGAAATGGGCCGACCTGCCGATCTCGGTCGACACCTTCGGTCGCGCCCAGGAATACAGCCTGCGCTATGCCGTGGTGTTCCGGCTGCGCAAGGCCGACGGCGCCGAGATCGTGCCGCAGCAGGCGGTGGAACTGTCGCGCGACTACATCGCGCCGCCGGCCGACGCGATCGGCCGCAGCAGCGAACGCGAACTGCTGGTGAAGGAGATGCGCCGCGACATGAGCGCCTCGATCCTGCGCCGGATCGACGCCACCCTGCGCGCGCCGACCGCCGCGTCCGCGCCCTGATCGGCGCCGCGGCCCGCCCCGCGATGGAACTGACGCCGGAACGCCTGATCGCCCAGCTCGACGCCGAGCCGCTGCGTCCGGTGTACCTGATCGCCGGGCCCGAACCGCTGCGCGTGCTGGAAGCCGCCGACGCCGTGCGCGCCCGCGCCCGCGACCAGGGCATCGCCGAGCGTGAGGTCTTCGATGTCGAAGGCCGCGATTTCGACTGGAACCAGATCACGCAGAGCTTCGGCGCGATGAGCCTGTTCGCCTCGCGCCGGCTGATCGAGCTGCGCATGCCGTCGGCCAAGCCCGGCAAGGAAGGCGCCGAGGTCCTGTCCGACTTCTGCGAACAGGCGCCGCCGGATGTGATCCTGCTGATCACCGGCGACGACTGGAGCCGCCAGCACGGCGGCAAGTGGAGCGAGGCGATCGCCCGCGTCGGCCATCACGCGATCGCCTGGGCGCTGAAGCCGCACGAACTGACCGACTGGGTCGAGCGCCGCCTGCGCGCGCGCGGCCTGCGCGCGGAGCGCGATGCGGTCGAGCGGCTGGTCGAGCGGGTGGAGGGCAATCTGCTCGCCGCCGCACAGGAAATCGACAAACTCGCGCTGTTGTCCGACGGCCAGCCGATCGATCTGGCGCGAATGGAGTCCTACGTCGCCGACGCCGCGCGCTTCGACATCTTCCGCCTGCTCGACGCGGCCCTGAACGGGCAGGGCGCGCTGGCCCTGCGCATGCTGCACGGCCTGCGCGCCGAGGGC
>JBIJBH010000493.1:0-2816 GCA_044345315.1 Lysobacteraceae bacterium | reverse complement strand
GATTGTCCGGGGCGCATCCCACCTGAGTCTCGTTTGGCACAGGACCGAAAGCGGCGGGTGGCCGATGGTGGCGCGAATCGCCGCCCTCGGCGCCATGCGCGCAGGGCGATTCGAGCTCGGTCCTCGCCCCGGGGGAAACTCCGCACATCGCGACCGTTTGCTGTGGTTCGTCTTGGCGGCTGCCTTTCTTGGCTCGGTCGCTGCCCGGCGCGGTGTGGCTCTCGTCAGTCGGCGCAATTTGCACTAGATTGGTGCAATGCCCGCCGATCTCAGTGCCCTCGACGCCCTCGCTACGCCCGTCGCCTGGTGCGATGCGGAAGGCCGGTTGCTGGGGGGCAATCCGGCGTTCGCGCGCTGGCTGGGGGTGGGGCCGCGGCGGTTGCCGGGGGTGCCGCTGGCGGCATTGGAGGCGGAGGAGCGGCGGCTGGCGCAGGTGCTGGCGGAGCCGCCGCTGACCGATCCGCTGCGGCTGCGGCGGTTGACCTTCGCGTTTCCGGGCAGCGACAGCCGGCTATATGCCGATGCCCTGCTGTCGCGGCGCGAGGACGGCGGCTGGTGGCTGGAGGCGCATCCGGTCGACGAATTTCCGGGCGAGGACCCGGCGACGGTGCTGCCGTCGGCGCTGTCGGCGGCGCTCAAGGGCCTGGCGCACGAGCTGCGCAATCCGTTGGCGGGCCTGAAGGGCGCGGCGCAGCTGCTGGCGCGCCGGGTCGCCGATGAGGAGGCGCGCGAGCTGACCGGGCTGATCGAGTCCGAGGTCGCGCGGCTGACCGAACTGATCGATCGTCTGCTCTCGCCGGCGCCGGCGCGGGCGCACGAGCCGCTGAACATCCACGTCGTGCTCGAACGCGTGCTGCGGCTGGCCGAAAGCGATGCCGGCTGGGCGGTGAAGCTGATCCGCGACTACGACCCGTCGCTGCCGGAGCTGCCGGGCGATGCCGATCGCCTGACCCAGGCGGTGTGGAATCTGGTGCGCAATGCGATCGAGGCCGGCGCGGCGAACGTGAGTCTGCGCACGCGGGTGGAGCGCGGCGTGCGCATCGGCGACGCCGCGCATGCGCGTGCGCTGCGCCTGGATATCGCCGACGACGGCCGCGGTGTGCCCGAAGCGCTGGCCGAGCAGGTGTTCCTGCCGCTGGTCAGCGGCCGCGCCGAGGGCACCGGGCTGGGCCTGGCGCTGGCGCAGCAGGTCGCGCGCGAGCATCGCGGTTCGCTGAGCTATCGGTCGCGACCGGGCCATACCGTGTTCACCCTGCTGCTGCCCTACGTCGCCGCGACGGCCGCGGCGCACGACGATCCTGTTTCCGCGACGGAGCGCAACGCCGATGTCTGACACCGCCCCCGCTTCCGCCACGATCTGGGTCGTCGACGACGATCGCGCGGTGCGTTTCGTGCTCGCCACCGCGCTGCGCGAGGCCGGTTACGCGGTGACCGCGTTCGACGCCGCCGCCGCGGTGCTCGATGCGCTGAAGACGCGGCCGGCGCCGGATCTGCTGTTCACCGACGTGCGCATGCCCGGCGACGACGGGCTGGTGCTGCTGGACGCGGTGAAGGCGCGGCATCCGCGGCTGCCGGTGGTGGTGATGAGCGCCTACACCGACATCGCCAGCACCGCCGGCGCCTTCCGCGGCGGCGCGCACGAATTCCTGTCCAAGCCCTTCGATCTCGACGCCGCGGTCGCGCTGGCCGCGCAGGCGCTGGCGCCGACCCACGCGGCGCCGGCGCAGGCGCCCGAACCGTTGCCCGCCGGGACCCCGGCCGCCGCGCTGATCGGTGAGTCGCCGGCGATGCAGGCGCTGTTCCGCGCGATCGGCCGGCTGGCGCAGGCGCCGCTGGGCGTGCTGATCAACGGCGAAACCGGCACCGGCAAGGAACTGGTGGCGCGTGCGCTGCATCGCGAATCGCCGCGCGCGCAGCGCCCGTTCGTCGCGCTCAACACCGCCGCGATTCCCTCCGAACTGCTGGAGAGCGAACTGTTCGGGCACGAGGCCGGCGCCTTCACCGGCGCCGCGAAGCGCCATACCGGCCGTTTCGAGCAGGCCGACGGCGGCACCCTGTTCCTCGACGAGATCGGCGACATGCCGCTGCCGCTGCAGACGCGGCTGTTGCGGGTGCTGGCCGAAAACGAATTCTTCCGGGTCGGCGGACGCGAACTGATCCGGGTCGACGTGCGGGTGATCGCCGCGACACACCAGAACCTCGACGCGCTGGTCGCCGAAGGCCGCTTCCGCGCCGATCTGCTGCATCGGCTCGATGTGGTCCGCCTGCAGCTGCCGCCGCTGCGCGCGCGGCGCGAGGACATTCCGCAACTGGCCGGGAGCTTCCTGCGCGCCGCGGCGTCGCGATTCGCGGCGCCGGCCAAACGCTTCGCGCCGGCGGCGCTGCACGCCTGGCCCGGCAACGTGCGCGAGCTGGAAAACCTGTGCTGGCGCCTCGCCGCGCTGGCCCCGGGCGACGTGATCGCGCCGGCCGAAGTCGAGGCGGCGCTGGCGACCGCGCCGGCCGCGTCCGCGCAGCCCGCGACCGGGCGTGGCGATCCCGAGACCTGGGACGCAGCGCTCGCGGCCTGGGCGCAGGCGCGGCTGGAGGCCGGCAGCCGCGATCTGCACGCCGAGGCCCGCGAGCGTTTCGATCGCGCGCTGTTCGACGCCGCGCTCGCGCATACCGGCGGCCATCGTTCCGAAGCCGCGGCGCGGCTGGGCCTCGGCCGCAACACGCTCACCCGCAAGCTCGGCCCCGGACGACGCCCGCGACGCGGCTGAGAGCCTGTTCACGATCTCTCCATGACTCTCGTTGTGTCGCAGCGGCCTGCTGGG
>JBIJBH010000371.1:0-4233 GCA_044345315.1 Lysobacteraceae bacterium | reverse complement strand
GATCGCGCCGAGATTGTGCGGATTGCCCACGCCGTCCAGCCACAGCGCGCAGCAGGGGCCGGGCGCGAGATCGCGCAGCCAGGTCGACAGCGGCCGCGGTTCCTCGCGCAGCACCTCGGCGACCACGCCCTCGTGATGCGCGCTGGCCGCGAGTTTCTGCAGATCGTCGGCCGGCACCACGCGATAACCGACGCGATGGGCGACGCACCACTTCAGCAGCGGCTGCAGCTGCGGGATGCGCGCCTCGGTCAGATAGAGCTTGCGGATCGCATCGGGCCGGTGCGCAAACACCGCGCGCACCGCGTTCAGACCGTGAATGCGCAGTTCGGCGTCGCGGCGCGGACGCGCGCCCGGCGCGTCGGCGGAACGGTCGTACGGAGAGCGATCGGATGCGGGTCGGTCGGACATCCGCGCATTCTACGCGGCGAACGGCTGCGGCCCGTCAGCCGCGGATCATCCACCAGACGAAACCGGCGAACACCAGCATGACCAGCCACACCGCAAGCCCCATGCCGCCGCGATCGCCGGGCTGCACCGTCGGCGGATGGGATTTGGCCATGAAGGCCTGGGTCCGTTCGCGGTTCTCGCGCTGGCCCGAAGTCTCGGGCGTTTCGTGCGGGCCGCTGTGCTGGACGCCGCCCTGCTGACCCTTCGTCGCCTGTATCTGCGAGGCGATCTGCTGGACGATGCCCATCGCGGCCTTGAGATCGTTGCCGGTCGACTCCCGGACCAGCTTGATCGCCGTCATCTTGTCGCCCCGCATCAGGGCTTCGAAAATCGCCTGCGACTGCTCCCGCGACACGTTCATCGGTGCTTCCCGGACCACGAAGACCGATGCAGCATAGCGCGAGCCGCGCCCGGAGAACGGCCCATGCGCATCGAAGTGACCGAAGGCGACATCACCCTGCTGGCGGTAGACGCGATCGTCAACGCCGCCAACCCGGTCCTGGCCGGCGGCGGCGGGGTCGACGGCGCCATCCACCGCGCCGCCGGACCGGAATTGCCGGCCGCCTGCCGCGCCATTCCGATGGTGCGCCCGCGCGACCTCCGAGCGATGCAGCGGTCCCGCGCTCCTCGGTCGATCCGGTCAAGAAGGAACGTGGGCAGATCCCGGACCCCGACCCATCTCGCCGATCAATGCCCGCCCACCGGCGGCGTCTGCGCCTCCAGCTTCTCCAGCGCATGCTTCACCGCTTCCGGCGAGCGCGTGTACGGCGCCAGCAGGCGGTAGAAGGCGGGCACCACGAACAGCGACAGCAGGGTCGAGAAGGTCACGCCGAAGATCACCACGATGCCGATGGTCATGCGGCTGGCCGAACCGGGGCCGCCGGCGACGACCAGCGGGATCGCGCCGACCACGGTCGCGACCGAGGTCATCAGGATCGGGCGCAGACGCACCTGACAGGATTCGAGGATCGCGTCGCGCACCGCGCGGCCTTCGTCGCGGAGTTGGTTGGCGAACTCGACGATCAGGATGCCGTTCTTCGCCGCCAGTCCGACCAGCATCACGATGCCGATCTGGCTGAACAGGTTGAGCGTGCTGCCCCACAGCCACAGGCCGAGCAGGGCGCCGAGCACGCCGAGCGGCACCGTGAGCATGATCACCAGTGGATGGATGAAGCTTTCGAACTGCGCGGCCAGCACCAGATAGACCACCAGCAGCGCCAGCGCGAAGGTCAGCAGCACCGCGCCGCCAGCGCGCTGGAATTCGCGCGATTCGCCCTTCCAGTCGACCTGCGCGGTCTCCGGCAACTCTTCGCGCACCACCTGCTCGGCCCAGGCGATCGCGTCGCCGAGGCGATAGCCCGGCGCGAGGCCGGCGGAAATGGTGATCGCGCGCTGCCGGTTGAAGCGGTTGAGGCTGCCGGCCTCGGCCAGCTCGGCGATCTTCACCAGATTCGACAGCGGCACCAGCTCGCCGCCGCTGCCGCGCACCTGGATCGCGGACAGGTCCGCCGGCGTCGCGCGCACCGTGCGCTCGGCCTGCAGGATCACGTCGTATTCCTCGCCGTTGTCGACGAAGGTGGTGACCCGGCGGCTGCCCATCATGGTCTCGAGGGTGCGGCCGATCTCGGTCACCGACACGCCGAGATCGGCGGCGCGGACGCGGTCGATCTCGACCCGCATCTGCGGCCGGGTTTCCTTGTAGTCGGAATCGGCGGCGAAGAAATTGGGGTTCTGCTCGATCCGCGCCAGCACCCGGTCGCGCCACTGCGCGAGCTGGGCGTATTCCGGCCCGCCGAGCACGATCTGGAACGGCTGACCGCCACCGCGGGTGAGGCCGCTGCGCACCTGCGGATTGACGCGCACGCCGGTGAGTCCGCCCAGCTCCTTGCGCAGTTGCGACACCACATCGTCGGTGGTGACGTCGCGCTTGTCCCAGTCCTGCAGGAACACGATCGCCTGTCCGGTGTGCATTTCCTCGCTGACGCCAAAACCGCCCGGCACGCGGGTGTTCACGCGCTGCAGCGGTTTGCCTTCGCCGACCTGGCCGAGCAGTACGTTCTCGACCTGCTTGACCTGGCCGACGGTGTAATCGAAGCCGGCGCCTTCGGGGCCGACCACCGACGCGAAGAACACGCCGCGATCCTCCGGCGGCGCCAGTTCGCTGGGCACGAGGCGGAACAGGAACACGCTCGCCGCCATCGCCACCAGCATCAGCCCACCGTACATCCAGGCCTTGTCGAGGGTGCGGTCGAGCAGCCGGCGATAGCCGCGGGCCAGCGCGTCCAGCCGCGCCTGCATCCAGCGCGTCACCGCGTTGCCGCGATCCTCGGTATGCGGGCGCACCAGTTTCGAGGACATCATCGGCGTCAGCGTGAGCGCGACCACCGCCGAGATCGCGACCGCCGCCGCCAGCGCCACCGCCAGTTCGCGGAACAGGCGGCCGGTATTGCCTTCGAGGAAGCCGATCGGCAGGAACACCGCGACCAGCACCGCGGTGGTCGAGATCACCGCGAACGCGACCTGCTTGGTGCCGCGCTTGGCCGCAACCAGCGCCGGCTCGCCGAGATCGGCGCGGCGCTGGATGTTCTCCAGCACCACGATCGCGTCGTCCACCACCAGCCCGATGCACAGCACCAGCGCGAGCAGGGTCAGCAGGTTGATCGAGAAGCCGAACGCGTACAGGGCGATGAATGCGGCGATCAGACACACCGGCACCGTCACCGCGGGAATCAGCGCCGCGCGCACGCTGCCGAGGAACAGCCAGATCACCAGCAGCACCAGCGCGATCGCCTCGAACAGGGTCGTCCACACACGCTCGACCGCGGCGTCGATGAACACCGTGCTGTCGAACGCGACGAAGATGCGGGTGCCTTCAGGCAGGGTCTTCTGGATGCGTTCGGCCTCGGCGCGCGCGGCGCGGGCCACGTCCAACGAGTTCGCAGTCGAGGTCTTGACGATGCCGAGACCGACGTTGGGCTGGCCGTTGCTGCGGAAATAGGCGCGGCGTTCGGAAGACGCCAGTTCGGCGCGGGCCACGTCGCCCAGGCGCACCACGTAGCCGTCGGCGCCCTTGCCCAGCGGAATCTGCGCGAAGTCCTCGGGCCGGTTGTAGCCGCGCTCGACGCGCAGCGTGAAATCGCGGTCGGAGGATTCGATCCGGCCCGCCGGCAGTTCGATGTTCTCGGCGCGCAGCGCCTGCTCCACGTCGGCGGCGGTCAAGCCGCGCGCGGCGAGCGCATCGCGATCCAGCCAGATCCGCATCGCATAGCGCTGCTGGCCGCCGACCCGCACCTGCGAGACGCCGTTGAGCGCGGACAGGCGATCGACCACGTAGCGATCGGCGTAGTCGGTCAACTGCAGCGTGTCCATGCGGCTGGAACTCATGTTCAGCCACATGATCACTTCCGAATCGCTGTCGGCTTTTTCGACTTCCGGCGGATCGGCTTCCTCGGGCATGCGGTCGAGCACCCGGCTGACCGCGTCGCGCACGTCGTTGGCCGCGGCTTCGATGTCGCGGTCCAGCGTGAATTCGATCGTCACCGTCGAACGACCGTTGACGCTGCGCGACTGCAGGGTCTCGATGCCCTCGATGCCGGCGACCGCGTCCTCCAGGATCTGGGTGATGCGGGTCTCGACCACGCTGGCCGACGCACCGGGATAGGCCACATCCACCGACACCACCGGCGGATCGATCGCCGGCAGCTCGCGCAGGGTCAGCCGCGAATAGGACATCAGTCCGAGCACGATCAGCAGCAGGCTGAGCACGGTGGCGAACACCGGCCGTTC
>JBIJBH010000370.1:0-4240 GCA_044345315.1 Lysobacteraceae bacterium | reverse complement strand
GCCGAGCGCATGCGCGGTTTCCGCGTCGATCACGGTCAGCGCGTTGTCGTCGCTCTCGAACCCGCAGCCTTCGCGGCCGACCTGGTTGGCCGCGATCATGTCCAGCTTCTTGCGCTGCAGCTTGCCGCGGGCGTAGTGCTCGACATCGTGGGTCTCCGCGGCGAAACCGACCACCACGTGCGGCCGCTGCGGATGCACGGCGACCTCGGCCAGCACGTCCGGTGTGCGTATCAGCTCCACGGTCAGGGTCTCGCCGCCGCCCTCGCGGGTCTTCTTGATCTTCTGCGCGGACACGGTGCGCGGGGCGTAATCGGCGATCGCCGCGGCGCCGATGTAGACGTCGGCCGGCAGCGCGCCCAGCACCGCGTCGCGCATCTGCGCCGCGGAGCGCACATCGATCCGGCGCACGCCCTCGGGCGTGGGCAGGTGCACCGGCCCGGCGATCACCACGACCTCGGCGCCGCGGCGCGCGGCGGCGGCGGCGATCGCGAAACCCATCTTGCCGCTGCTGCGGTTGCCGATGAACCGCACCGGGTCCAGATCCTCGAAGGTCGGGCCGGCGCTGATCAGCACCCGGCGACCGGCCAGATCGGCGGCCGGCGCAGCGAGGTCTGCCGCGGATTGCCCGGCGAACCCGGCCGCCAGCGCGGCCACGATCGCCGGCGGTTCCGACAACCGGCCCGGACCGAATTCGCCGCAGGCCTGCGCGCCGTCGTCCGGCCCGATCACCGCGACCCCGCGACTGCGCAGGGTCGCCAGGTTGGCCTGGGTGGCCGGGTGCAGCCACATCCGGTTGTTCATCGCCGGCGCGACCGTCAGCGGTGCGGTGGTGGCGAGACAGAGCGTGGTCACCAGATCGTCGGCGATGCCGTGGGCCAGCTTCGCCAGCAGGTCGGCGGTCGCCGGGGCGACCACCACGCGATCGGCCCAGCGCGCCAGTTCGATATGCCCCATCGCGGCCTCAGCGGCCTCGTCCCAGAGCGTGTCGCGCACCGGCGTGCCGGCGACCGCCTGCAGGCTGGCCGCCCCGACGAAACGCTGGGCGTTGGCGGTCATCGCCACCTGCACCTCGGCGCCGGCCTCGCGCAGGCGGCGCACCAGTTCGACCGCCTTGTACGCAGCGATGCCGCCGCTCACGCAGAGCAGGATGCGTCGACCGGTCAGCACCATCGCGGGGTTTTCCTACACGCAAACGGGAGGACAGCTTACCCGAAGCCGCGGCCTCTCCCGACGGCGCCGCGCCGGCCGCACGGGTGCAATGGCGGACACCCGCTTCCGACCCACGGTGCTCGACCATGCACATCCGCGACTGGCCCGAATCCGAACGCCCCCGCGAAAAACTCCTGCGCCGCGGCGCCGGCGTCCTCTCCGACGCCGAGCTGCTGGCGATCTTCCTCGGCTCCGGCCTGCGCGGCACCGACGCCGTCGGCAGCGCCCGCCGTCTGCTCGGCGACCACGGCCCGCTGCGCGTGCTGCTGGAACGCCCGCCGGAGGCCCTGCTGCGCCTGCCCGGGATCGGCCCGGCCCGCGCCTGCGCCCTGGTCGCGGCGCTGGAACTCGGCAGCCGCTACCTCGCCGCCGGGCTGGAACGCGGCGAGGCCCTGACCGACCCGCAGGCCGCCGGCCGCTACTTCGCCCAGCGCCTGCGCGGGCTGCCGCACGAGGTCTTCGCCGCGCTGTTCCTCGACACCCGGCACCGGGCGCTGGCGTTCGAGGAAATGTTCCGCGGCACCGTCGACGGCGCCGAAGTCCACCCGCGCGAAGTCGTCCGCCGCGCCCTCGCCCACAACGCCGCCGCGGTGATCGTCGGCCACAACCACCCCAGCGGCAACGGCGAACCCAGCGCCGCCGATCGCGCCATTACCCTGCGCCTGAAACAGGCACTCGGCCTGGTCGAGATCCGCCTGCTCGACCATTTCGTGATCGGCGACGGCGCACCGGTATCGCTGGCGGCGCGGGGGTGGGTGTGAGGTCACCGCGACACTGGCGCCGACGGCGCAGCCCAACGCTTGTCATCCCGAGCACAGCGAGGGACCTGCTTTGGCCCTGTCATCCCGAGCGCAGCGAGGGACCTGCTTTGGCCTTGTCATCCCGAGCGCAGCGAGGGACCTGCTTTGGCCTTGTCATCCCGAGCGCAGCGAGGGACCTGCTTCTCCCGATCACTCCGTCCCGCACGCACGCAGCCAGCCCCCATGCCCCACCACTACCACGTCTACATCCTGGCCAGCCGCTCCGGGGCCCTCTACATCGGCGTGACCTGCGATCTCCCGCGCCGGATCGCCCAGCACCGGGCCGGCATGGCGTCCGCACATACGCGCCGATATCGGATCCACAGGCTGGTGCATGTCGAAACGGCAGGTGACATCCATGCCGCCATTGCCCGGGAAAAAGAACTGAAGGGCTGGCGCCGGGACAAGAAGCTGAGCCTGATCCGAATGACGAACCCGGCCTGGGATGATCTTGCCGAACCATGGTTCGGCCCGCTCGAACCGCCGGCACAAGCAGGTCCTTCGCTGCGCTCGGGATGACAAGCCTTTTCAGGCCGCCGAAGACGGCAACGGCTGCGGGCTCGGATACAATGCCCGATCCCTCGAAATTCCTCCGTTTTCCGGCCGAATCCTCCGTGAAATCCCAGCTCCGCGCCCTGATCGAACAGGGCATCGCCAATCTCCGCACGCAGGGCACGCTGCCCGCCGATCTCGCCACCCCGGACTTCGTGGTCGAACGACCCAAGGACCGCAGTCACGGCGACTTCGCCAGCAACGTGGCGATGACCCTGTCCAAACCCGCGCGCAGCAATCCGCGGGCGATCGCGCAGGCGCTGATCGACGCGCTGCCGGCCAACGACGACATCGCCGCGGTCGAGATCGCCGGGCCGGGCTTCCTGAATTTCCGTCTCTCGGCCGACGCCTGGCAGCGCCAGCTGCGCCGCATCCACGCCGAGGGCGCCGCCTACGGCCGCAACGGTTCCGGCGGCGGTCGCATCGCCGGCGTCGAATACGTCTCCGCCAACCCCACCGGCCCGCTGCACGTCGGCCACGGCCGCGCTGCGGCGATCGGCGACTGCATCGCGCGCGTGCTCGAGGCCAACGGCTGGTCGGTCAAGCGCGAGTTCTACTACAACGACGCCGGCGTGCAGATCGAGAACCTCGCGCGCTCCACGCAGGCGCGGGCGAAGGGGCTGAAGCCCGGCGACGACGGCTGGTCCGACGACTGGTATCGCGGCGAGTACATCGCCGACGTGGCCCAGGCGTATCTGGACGGCGCCTCGGTCGAAGTCGACGGCCAGACCGTGACCGGCGCCGGCGGCGCCGACGATCTCGACGCGATCCGCCGCTTCGCGGTCGCTTATCTGCGCCGCGAACAGAATCTCGACCTCGAAGCGTTCCGGGTCGCGTTCGACGTGTATTACCTCGAATCCTCGCTCTACGCCGACGGCAAGGTGGAGGAGACCGTGCGCGAGCTGATCGCGCACGGCCACACCTACGAGGAAGGCGGCGCGCTGTGGCTGCGCAGCACCGCCTTCGGCGACGACAAGGACCGCGTGATGCGGAAGTCCGACGGCAGCTACACCTATTTCGTGCCGGACGTGGCCTATCACCTGAGCAAGTGGCAGCGCGGCTACGAGCGCGCGATCACCGAACTGGGCGCCGACCATCATGGCAGCCTCGCCCGCGTGAAGGCGGGCCTGCAGGCGCTGGACTGCGGCATCCCGCAGGGCTGGCCGGAATACGTGCTGCACCAGATGGTCACGGTAATGCGCGGCGGTCAGGAAGTGAAGCTCGGCAAGCGCGCCGGCGGCTACGTCACCCTGCGCGATCTGATCGAGGAAACCGGCGCCGACGCGGTGCGCTGGTTTCTGATCGCGCGCAAGCCCGACTCGCAGCTGGTGTTCGACATCGATCTGGCGCGCTCGCAGTCGCTGGACAATCCGGTCTACTACGTGCAGCTGTCGCACGCGCGCACCTGCGGCGTGCTGCGCAAGCTGCAGGCGCGCGGGCTGTCGTTCGACCTCGACGCCGGCCTCGCGCAGCCGCTGGATCTCGATAACGCTGCAACCCGCGATCTGCTGATCGATCTCGCCCGCTATCCGGAAATCGTCGAGGTCGCCGGGCGCGATCTCGAACCGCATCTGATCGCCGTCTATCTGGTCGAACTGGCGCAGGCCTATCAGTCGTACTACAACGGCCACATCTTCCTGGTCGACGACGCCGACACCCGCAACGCGCGGCTGGCGCTG
>JBIJBH010000369.1:0-4242 GCA_044345315.1 Lysobacteraceae bacterium | reverse complement strand
CCACCGTCATGATCTCCTTGAGCATCTGACTGGTGGTGGGGTCCTTGTCGCCCAGGTACTGGATGAACTCGCGGTAGCTGTCGATCGCGATACGTTCCGCGACCAGATCCTCCATGACCATCGATATGAGTGATCCGCCGGCAATGTATTCCGCATGGCTGCGTCCGGAGAGACTTTCCGGAGAAAAGTCCGGTTGACCGCCCAACTGCACGATGCGCTCCGCGATCCGATCGGCATGCCGCTGCTCCTCGTTGGAGTGGATCATGAATTCGTCGGCGGTGCTCTTCGCGTGGATACCGCGCGCCATGAAGTGATGGCGACGATAACGCAGCATGCAGACGATCTCGGTGGCGAGCGCGATGTTGAGCAACGTCAGCACGACGTTCCTGTCTGCGCCATAGCCCGCCGTGACTGCGCCGTGCTCGATGTGTTTCCGTGCCTGCTGACGCAGGATCTTGACGTCGGTGAGTGTAATGGTCGCGCTCATGAAAATCTCCATGGGGAAGGGGTCGAAACCGGGGTCGTGTCGCGACGGGCGACGGATTGCGCATTCAGGCTGCCGATGGAACACGATCCTCCTGCCATCGTCGCCGGAGCGGTCGGCATCTGCGGCCCCGCCCGGAGCTGTCATTGCAGACAGGCCATCGATCCTCGCGATGCGGAGCAGAGCCGTCAGTACGTTCCCTTCGGCTCGCTCGATTGTCGATATGGATTTCCACGCATGGCGCTCCAGCATGGGATGTCTGCTCCGTCGGACCGACCGTTGGACAGGCTGCGGCCGCCATCGAATTCTGAATGCGGCTCCACACCATTTCGGTGCGTCATCACACATAAGCCGATGCTCCGCAGACGGGCGGCATGCATCGAGCGCATCGCGAGGTTTCTGGTGCAAAATGGCCGGGCGATCGCTGTACTGTGTGCGCTGCCGCACATAGAGATTCAGGCCGACATATACT
The DNA here is from genome assembly GCA_044345315.1 of Lysobacteraceae bacterium. GTDB lineage: Bacteria > Pseudomonadota > Gammaproteobacteria > Xanthomonadales > Xanthomonadaceae > Lysobacter_I. Next base: position 3,286 of record JBIJBH010000369.1, on the reverse strand, counting down.
GCGGACGCACATCAGGTCTTCGCTCCCTCTTTCGCACCAGTGGTGAGGCCAATGTCATACACATCAGACCCCAGGCATAACCACCTCCTTGCCGCCTTGTCCACCGAGGCACAGGATCACCTCTTTCCTCATCTCGAGCCGATTTCGCTACCGTTGGGCAAGGTCCTGTACGAATCCGGCGACGCGTTGCGTCATGTCTATTTTCCGACCGACTCGATCGTTTCGCTGCTCTACGTGATGGAGAACGGAGCCTCGGCGGAGATATCCGTGGTCGGGAACGATGGGATCATCGGCGTCGCCCTGTTCATGGGCGGCGAGAGCACTCCGAGCCGAGCGATCGTCCAGAGCGCGGGCTCCGCATATCGGCTCCCGGGCCAGCGGCTCAAGGACGAGTTCAATCGGCACGGAGAACTGCTCCAGTTGCTGCTGCGCTACACCCAGTCCCTGATCACGCAGATGGCGCAAACCGCCGTATGCAACCGGCATCACTCCATCGACCAGCAACTATGCAGGTGGCTGTTGCTTTCCCTGGACCGTCTCCCCGGCAATCATCTTGCGATGACCCAGGAGCTGATCGCCAACATGCTCGGCGTACGGCGCGAGGGCGTCACCAATGCCGCCGGCAAATTGGAGCGTGCGGGCGTGATCGAATATACCCGCGGCCACATCACGGTGCTCGATCGCCCAAAACTCGAGCATCTCTGCTGCGAGTGCTATGCCGTCGTCAAGAAGGAGACCGATCGCCTGCTGCCCTACCCTCCGCCGCGTCACACCTGAACGTCGATGGGCCCGGCGCATCGGCGCGCGAACAGCCTGTCCGCAGACAAGGACGCGACACGGTCGGCATCGGTGCTTCAGCGAACAGACGGGACTCGCCTACGCCAGACACCATGCCGCTTCGAGAATGCTCGTGCACGCTGCCGTGCAGTTTTCGCCGTCCCGTCGTCGCATGAGGTTTTCGTGAAAGACGCAAGTTCCCCTTCGGTGCGCAACCTGTTGATATCGAGCCTGCCGCGCGCAGAGCGCGATCGACTGATCGCGCATTGCGAGCCGTTCGAGCTGGTCTTCGGGACTGTCGTATGCATCCCCGACCGTCCGTATCGCGAGGTGTATTTCCCGCTCCGCGGTTTCATATCGCTGGTCAAAGTGATGCGCGGCCATCCGCCGATGGAGATGGCCCTGATCGGCAACGAAGGCATGCTCGGCGCGACGATGATCCTGAATACTGCCATCGCGCCTCTGCGCGCGATCGTGCAGGGCGCCGGCAGCGCGCTGCGGATGTCGGCGTCGCACTTCCAGCGCGAACTGGCCGACAGCGCGAACCTTCGTCGGGCGCTCGACCGCTATCTTTACGCGACGATGGCGGATTCATCGCAGACTGCCGCGTGCGCCTATTTTCATGAAGTCGGGGCGCGGCTGGCGCGCTGGCTGCTGATGACCCACGACCGCGCGCATGCGGATCATTTTCATCTGACCCATCAATTCATGGCCGACATGCTCGGCGTGCAGAGAAGCGCTATCACGATCGCCGCCGGGGCGCTGCAGGACAAGAAGATCATCCGTTATACCCGGGGCGAAATCAGTATTCTCGATCGTCACGGCCTGGAAGAGGCCTCCTGCGAATGCTATGCAGCGCTTCGCAAGCGCCAGGCTAGACGATGATTCGAGCGCGGCATGAGGAGTCACGCTGCCATCAAGCAGCGACGGCCCGCGGGCGCGATGGCGGCCCGAAGGATCGACCGGCATCGCTGCTGCGCGGTCAATCGGCCACCGCCTCCGATCCCGGCGCATCCTCCGGCGCTCGCCAGATCCGCACCCACACCTCGCGCAGTCGGCCCACGGCATCCAGCGGCCATTCGAGCTGTTCCACCGGGATTTCGCGCCAGCGCGGGCTGTTGCGCTCGGCGACCGCGAAATTGAAGATGTAGTCGGGGGTCATGCCCATGCGCAGATCGCTGACGATCAGCCGGCCTTCGCGCTCTTCGGCTTTCATGAAGCCGCGGTTGAACCAGCGCAGGCGCGCGACCTTCGGAAAATCGGCCACGGTCCGCAGCGCAACGACGTCGGAGGCGTGCGCGCGGAAGCGCATCGGCCCGCGATCGGCCACCAGCGAGCGCTCGCCCTCGACGTAACCCTCGGGCGTCATCGCCACCACCCGCCACAACAGGGTGTTGAACGGCATCGGCACGCTGAAGCGCGGCGCATCGGCCAGACCCATCGCGGCCAGGGCTTCGTCGGCGGCGCGATCGACCTGGGCCTTGGCGATCAGCGACCAGCCCAGATACGCCGTGCTCAGCGCCAATCCCGCGAGCAGCGCGCGCTGCGCGAGCACCCGTTCGCGCGCGATCCAGGCGACCGCGCAGCCGATCAGCAGCCAGAGCGTGTACAGCGGATCGATGATGAACATGCTCGCCCACATCGTCGGCGACGGCGTCAGCGGCCACCACAGCTGGGTGCCGTAGACGGTGAAGGCGTCCAGCAGCGGGTGAGTGATCAGCACCAGCTGGATCGCCCAGAACCAGCGCCGCGGCGCTGCGGCGACCCGTCCGCCGAGGCGCCGGAAGACCCACCAGATCAGCGCCGCCAGCCACGGCAGCACGAACAGCGAATGGCTGGCGCTGCGGTGCAGGGTCATCTGATCCACCGCATCGCCGCCGAGCAGCGGGATTACCAGCGAATCGAGATCCGGCAGCGTGCCCAGCGCGGCGCCGGCGAGCAATGCGGCGCGCCGGTGCTCCGGCGGGACGATGGCGGCGGCGATCGCGCCGCCGAGCAGAATCTGGCTGAGGGAGTCCATGGCGGGATGCTAGCCGGAGCGCAGGCATCGCGCCCCGTGCCGATGTTCACCCCGGACGCTCGCGGCGCCGGCGCGACGCCGCTTCGTTTCAGCCCTGCCCCAGCACTTTCTTCGTCGCCGCGGTCAGCCCGGCGGTGAAGTCGGCCTGGCCCTGGGTGACCTGGATGACCAGTTCCGGCGAGGCTTCGGTCGGGTCGCCGGCGTGCACCGGCGGGTCCGGGGCGTACTGGTTGCGCAGCTGCGCGGTGCGCGCGGCCTCGGGGCCGGCGATCACTTCCACCAGCCGCAGCGCGAGATCGATCGAAGAGGAAATGCCGCCGCCGCTGAAGCGTTTCTTCGCCTCGTCCAGATGCCAGCGCGGGTAGCCGGGCACGACGGTCAATGCGGGGAACATCGCCAGTACCGGGCGCGCGCTCCAGTAGGTGGTGACCTGGCAGCCGTCGAACTGCCCGGCCGCGGCGAGGATGAAGGCGCCGGTGCACACCGAGC
>JBIJBH010000368.1:0-4257 GCA_044345315.1 Lysobacteraceae bacterium | reverse complement strand
TTCCAGGCCCCGCTTCGGCGGGGCCTTCTTCGTTCCGGCGACGCGGTCCGTCGCCCTCCATCGCGCGCGCGGATGAAACGTCCGCTGCGCATCGCGATCGTCGGTTACGGCACCGCCGGCCAGGCGCTGGCGCTGGCGTTGAGCGGAGACGAACATCGCGTCGAAGTTTTCGAACGGGTGCCCGATCCCGGGCCGGTCGGTGCCGGTTTCCTGCTGCAGCCGACCGGACTGTGCGCGCTCTGGTCGCTGGGTCTGCTGCCGCAGGCGCTGGCCCATGGTGCGCCGGTGCATCGGCTGTACGGCGAAACCACCGCCGCGCGCCCGGTGATGGACATGCGCTATCGCGAACTGCACCCGGCGCTGTACGGGTTGGGCATGCAGCGCGGCGCGATCTTCCGTCTGCTGGACGCCGCATGGCGCGAGGCGCGGACCCTGCACTGCGGCCGCGAGATCGTGCGCATCGACCACGAACGCGGCGTGCTGCACGACGCCGGCGGCGAAGCCCACGGCGCGTTCGACCTGATCGCGGTCGCCGACGGCGCGGCTTCGCAGCTGCGGACGACGATCGGCGAGCTCGCGCTGGATCGCCCGTATCCGTGGGGCGCGCTGTGGTGTCTGGTCCCGGCTGCGGACTGGCCCTGGGCCGATGAACTGCGTCAGCGCTACCGCCGGGCCCGGCGCATGGTCGGCATGCTGCCGGTCGGCACCCGTCCGGACGATCCGGTGCCGCGATTGAGCTTTTTCTGGAGCGTGCCGGCCGCAGCGCTGGCCGAGGCCGGCCGCGATGCCGATCGATGGCGCGAGGACGTGGCCGAAGTCTGGCCGGAGGTGCTGCCGTACCTGCGCGACACCGCGATTCCCGACGGCCTGGCGCAGGCGCGCTATCGCGACAGCGTGCTGCGTCGCTGGCATCGCGGTCGCGCCGTGCTGGTCGGCGACGCCGCGCATGCGATGAGCCCGCAGCTCGGCCAGGGCGCGAACATGGCCCTGCTCGATGCGCTGGCCCTGCGCGATGCGCTGCGCGCGGCGCTGACGGCGGGGCTCGACCCGACGGCCGCGCTGCCGGCCTACGAGCGCGCGCGTCGCGTGCATCTGCGCATGTACCACCTCTGGAGCCGCTGGCTGACGCCGCTGTTCCAGTCCGAGTACGACACGGTCGCAGCGCTGCGCGACATCGTGTTCCATCCGCTGTCGCGGATTCCCGGCAGCCGCGGACAGTCGCTGCGCATCCTCACCGGTACCCGCCGCGGCTGGTTCGGCGCCTGGCCTTTGCCCGATGCGTTTCTGCGCGATTTGAGAGTCCAGGCGCCGGGATCGGAGTGATGCCGGACGTCGCGCGCGCTCGGTTGCCTTTGCGGCATCGGGGGAGTAGCGTCCACCTGCGGTACAGCCCGGACGGCGGCTGTCGTCATCGCAGGGCCGATGCCGCAATTCCCCGGTGCGGGTGCGCCCATCGGCCGCCCGCTCCGCGTCTTCGCATCCAGGGAGGTGGACCATGACGAACCGTGACGTTTCGAAGCTCCAGGTCGCGCTGTTCGCGATGCTGCTGGCGCTGGGAGGCTTCGTGCCTTCGAGCATGGCGATTTCGCCGCAGACGCAGAACGTGTGCCCCGTCGAGAAGGCCGCATGCGGCAAATGCGGCGACGGCTACTGCAACAAGCGCTGCGGCGAGACCGCGGCGAGTTGCCCCAGGGACTGCGGCGTCAGCAGCGAATCGATGCTGGTCGCGTGCGGCAGATGCGGCGATGGATACTGCGCGAAGCAATGCGGCGAAAACGCGGCGTCCTGCCCGAAGGATTGCGCCGTGGAGGCCAGGGATATCCTCGCGATCAAGGGTCGATGATCCCGGCTGCTGATCCCGTGCGCTGATTTCGGGCGCTGATTTGGGGAGGCTGATTTGGGGAGGCTGATACCGGGCGCTCGTGGCGGCCCGTCCGGGTCCTTCCGCCGTGCGGAAGGACCCGGAAACCGAGCGTCGCATCGGATCGGCTCCGAAGCGCGAGCGATGTGCGAAGCTGCGCGGACCGGGTTCCGCATCAGGGTACGCTGCCGTCATGCCACCGATCGACACCGCTTCCGTTCCGGGCGAGACGCATATCGTCCGCAACCAGCCGCCCGAGTTCGGTCCCTGCGATCTGTGGGCGATCGATCCGGCCTTGCGCGATGCGGTGATGCGGGAGGGCGGCGATGCCTTCGTCGCGCATCTGCATGCATACGGCAGGCTCGCCGGCGATGCGTTGTACCGTGCGAGCTTCGATGCGCATCGCGACCGCCCGCGCCTGCGCAGTCACGACCGCTTCGGCCATCGCATCGATACGGTCGAATTCCATCCCGCCTATCACGAGATCATGGCGAGCGCGATCGCGCACGGCGTCGCCGGGCTGTCGTGGGCGCCGCAGGCCTGGGCGCTGCCTGCGCCGGGCGCGCACGTCGCCCGCGCCGCGCTGAGCTATCTGCATCATCAGGTCGAACCCGGCAGCAGTTGCCCGCTGACCATGACCCACGCCGCGGTGCCCGCCCTGCGCCGCGAACCCGCGCTGTCTGCCTGGGCCGACAAGGCCGCGGCCGCGCATTACGACCGTCGCGACCTGCCGATCGCGGAGAAATCCGGGGTCACGATCGGCATGGGCATGACCGAGAAGCAGGGCGGCAGCGACGTGCGCAGCAACGAGACCGCGGCGCGGCCGCTCGGTGGCGACGAATACGCGCTGACCGGGCACAAGTGGTTTTTCTCGGCGCCGATGAGCGACGGTTTCCTGGTGCTGGCGCAGGCGCCCGGCGGGCTGAGCTGTTTCCTGATGCCTCGCCGCCTCGACGACGGCGCGAAGAACGCCTTCGCACTCCAGCGTCTGAAGGACAAGCTCGGCGACTGGTCCAACGCGTCGTCCGAAGTGGAGTTCGCCCGTGCGCGCGCATGGAGGGTGGGTGAGGAAGGGCGCGGCGTGTCGGTCATCATCGAAATGGTGATGCTGACCCGGCTCGACTGCATGCTCGGCTCGGCGGCGGAGATGCGCATGGCCCTGCTGCAGGCGCTGCATCACTGCCGACACCGGGTCGCCTTCGGCCGGCGTCTGATCGAACAGCCGCTGATGCGCAACGTCCTCGCCGATCTCGCGATCGAATCCGAGGCCGCGACCGCGTTCGCGCTGCGCGTGGCCGGCGCGGTCGACCGCACGCCGCAGGACGCGCACGAAGCCGCGTTCGCGCGGATCGCGACCGCGATCGGCAAGTTCTGGATCTGCAAGCGCGCGCCGGCGTTCGTCAACGAAGCGCAGGAATGCCTCGGCGGCGTCGGTTACGTCGAGGAGTCGATCCTGCCGCGGCTGTACCGGCAGGCGCCGCTGAATTCGATCTGGGAGGGCAGCGGCAACATCCAGTGTCTCGACGTGCTGCGCGCGCTGCAGCGCGAACCGGCGACCCTGCAGGCGCTGCGCGCCGAGCTCGCGGCTGCGGCGGGGCGGCATCCGGCGTTCGACGCCGCGGCCGACGCTGCGCTGGCTGCGGTCGCGGCGCTGGGTGCGCAAGACCCCGACGCCGCCGCGCAGGCCGGGGCGCGGCGGCTGGTCGAAGGGCTCGCGCTGACGCTGCAGGCGGCGGTGCTGCTGCGTGGGCACAGCCCCTTGGCCGATGCGTTCTGCCGCAGCCGGCTCGATGGCGGTCGCGGCGCGGTGTTCGGTACGCTGGCCGCCGCGGACGATATCGACAGCGCGTTGGCGCGGATCGGAGGATGAGACGATGAAACGACTGCCGCTGCGCCCGCTGCTGGTGCTCGCCGTGTGCCTGGCCTCGGTCGCCGTGTTCCTGCGCGCGCAGCCGCGTCGCGACTGGCCGCCGCCGCTGGCGCCGGCGGCCGAACGCGCCGACGAGATCCGCGTCGACAAATCCGATCGGCGCATGCAACTGCTGCGCGATGGCCGGGTGCTGAAGACCTACCGCATCGTGCTCGGCGATGCGCCGGTCGGGCACAAGACCCAGCAGGGCGACGAACGCACGCCGGAAGGCCGCTATCGCATCACCTTCCGCAACGACAAGAGCCGCTTCCATCTGTCGCTGCGCGTGTCCTATCCGAACGAGGCCGATCGCGCCCAGGCGCGGCGTCGCGGCGTCGATCCCGGCGGCGACATCATGATCCACGGCGGCACGCCGCCGGGCTATCGGCGCGACTGGACCGACGGCTGCATCGCGGTGACCAACGACGAGATGGAGGAAGTCTGGCGCCTGGTGCCGGTGGGTACGCCGATCCGGATCGATCCCTGA
>JBIJBH010000367.1:0-4263 GCA_044345315.1 Lysobacteraceae bacterium | reverse complement strand
TTTGAGCATCACGTTATTCGAACAAACCCCGCTGAATGAAGTGTTTGCTGAGTCAAAGCAACACAACTCCGGCGATGATGCCGATAAGCAATTGATTTTGTTCGAGTATTAACCGGACAGTAGTGGCTTGTGCAAAGAAAGAGTGGCCCAAAGAAAGCACACCCCGTCGGTTGCGCCCGGCGCTGCGCGCCGGGTCCGCGTGCTTCGCGGGGTTTTTCGACAGCACATCCTTGTGCTGGTCGAAAAACGCGCGGCATCCTGCCGCGCGCCCTACGGGCCTGATCCGCGAATCCCGCCGCAACCAGGGGCCCCGATAGATCAAGATCAAAACCCGGACCAGCTGACGGATGGGTATCGCGCGTATCTTTCCGGAATTTCTTTCAAAAACTTGGGCATACATCAGAACCTGACCACGTTGCCGCCCCCGCCCCGCATGCTGCACTGCAGCTTGCCCCATCGGCCAATGTCGATGCGCACGCCGCTGTGGCCCACTGCGCGCATCCGTCACAGGAGGTGTCGCCGATGTCCGCCATCGCCCTTCGCCAAACGCTTCGCCCAAGCCTTCTCCCTGCCGCGCTTCGCCGCCTCGTGCCGGTCGCGCTGCTGGCGCTCGCCGCGCTGGGCCTCGCACTGCCCGCCGCGGCGCAGACCGAGGTCACCGGTTTCGGCAGCAATCCGGGCAATCTGCGCATGTTCAAGTACGTGCCCGCATCGCTGCCGGCGGGCGCGCCGATGGTGGTCGCGCTGCACGGCTGCGCGCAGAGCGCCGCCAGTTACGACGCCGAGAGCGGATGGCAGCGTTTCGCCGATCGTTTCCGCTTCGCGCTGCTGCTGCCGCAGCAGCAGAGCGCGAACAACGGCAGCAGTTGCTTCAACTGGTTCGAGAACGGCGACACGACGCGCGGCCAGGGCGAGGCGCTGTCGATCCGGCAGATGGTCGACCGGATGATCGCCGACCACGGCATCGCGCCATCGCGGGTCTACATCACCGGGCTGTCCGCGGGCGGCGCGATGACCGCGGTGATGCTCGCGACCTATCCCGACGTGTTCGCGGGCGGCGCGATCGTCGCCGGTCTGCCCTACCGCTGCGCCGGCGGCCAGAGCGCCGCGTTCTCGTGCATGAACCCGGGCACCGATCTGAGCCCGACGCAGTGGGGCGACCGGGTGCGCGCAGCTTCGTCGTGGACCGGACCCTGGCCGATCGTGTCGATCTGGCACGGCGACGCCGATTTCACCGTGCGTCCGGTCAACCAGACCGAACTGCTCGAACAGTGGACCGATGTGCACGGCATCGACCGCACCGCCGATGTCTCCGAAACCATCGGCGGCTATCCGCGGCGGGTCTATCGCGACGCGAGCGGCGCCGCGCGGGTCGAGACCTGGACGATCACCGGCATGGGCCACGGCACACCGGTCGATCCCGGCACCGGCGAGACCCAGTGCGGCACCGCCGGCGCCTATCTGCTCGACGTGAATCTGTGTTCGAGCTACTACATCGCGCGTTTCTTCGGCCTGGACGATCTCGACGGCGTCCCGCCGACCGCGACGATCACCGCGCCGACCAACGGCGCCAGCGTCAGCGGCAACGTGAACGTGAGCGCGAACGCCAGCGACAACATCGGCATCGAGCGGGTCGAATTCCTGCTCGACGGTGCGCTGCTCGGCACGGATGCGAGCGCGCCGTACAGTGTGGTCTGGAACAGCGCCACCGCGACCAACGGCGCGCATGCGCTGGCGGCGCGAGCGGTGGATCTGGCCGGCAACACCGGCACCTCGGCGGCGGTGAACGTCACCGTGTCCGGCGGCAGCAGCGGCGGCGACACGATCACGACCAGCTTCGCCAACGAGGACGCCAACGACGGCTACGTCAAGGCCTTCGCCGGCGGCGGCTCGCCCGCGGTCGGCACGCTGGAGAGCAGTCTGGGCCTCGCGATCGGCCGCGGCACCGACGGCAAGTTCAACCGTGCGCTGCTGTCGTTCGATACGTCGTCGCTCCCGGACGGCGCGACCGTGCTCTCGGCGACGCTGACCGTGACCTATCGCAGCGCGTCGGGCGACCCGTGGGGCAATCCGGCCGGCAACCGGCTGACCATCGACGCGCGCAACGGCTGCTTCGGCGCCTGCACGATCGAAACCGCGGACTGGGGCGCGGCGGCGACCGCGACCAGCGTGGCCGACATTCCGCCCTTCAGCGGCGGCAGCCGCACCAGCGCGCTGTTCTCGGCAGCGGGGCTCGCCGCGGTGAACCGCAGCGGCCGCACCCAGTTGCGCCTGCGCTTCACCGCCGACCAGAGCGCGCCCCATTACCTGTGGATCGGCAACGGCGCGACCGCGACCTTGACCGTGACCTATCGGCCGTGATCGGACGGCCTTGGTGACCCGCTCGCGCCGCGCACTCAGCGCGGCGCGAGCGGATCGCCCAGATGCGTGCGCAGGAAGCCGGCGATCGCGGTCCAGACCCGGGCGCGGTTGTCCTCGTCCTCGATGCTGTGGCCTTCCTGCTTCAGTTCGATCAGCACCGGCGGGCGGTCGACGAGGTTGAGCATGCGCACCAACCGGCGGGTGTGCTCGTAGTCGACGCGGAAGTCCTCGCCGCCGTGCACCAGCATCACCGGCAGATCCAGCTCGCGATAGCGGTACAGCGGCGAGTAGGTCTGCATCTCCGCCATGTCCTTGCGCGGATCGCCGATGCGCTGCTCGATCAGCGTGCGGCCTTCCTTCGAACGCGCGGTGTCGCTGGCGGTGAAGAACAGCGCGCGGTCGCTCACCCCCGAGATCGACACCGCGCAGCGAAAACGCCCGCGCCAGCGGATCGCGGACACCATCGCCGAATAACCGCCGTAGCTCGCGCCCATCGCGCACATGCGCCGGTCGTCGAGCGGATACTGCGCCAGCGCCGCGGTCAGCGCGGCGTCGATGTCGTCCTCGATCGCGCTGCCGTAGCTGCGTTCGCCGGCCTTGCGGAACGCGGCGCCGAAGCCTTCGGAACCGCGGAAATTCACCTGCAGCACGGCATAGCCGAGCGAGGCAAGGAACTGCACTTCCGGATCGAAATAACGGCTGTCGCGCACGCCGATCGGGCCGCCGTGCGGGAACACCACCAGCGGCCGCTTGCCGGCGGCCGCCGGCAGGGTGAGATAGGCTTCGATCTCGAAACCGTCCGGACTTTTCGTGCGGATCGTGTGCGAGGGCGCGAACCGGTAGCCGGCCAGCCAGGGCATGGTCTCGCTGATCAGCATCGCGCGTCCGCGCTCGCGATCGTAGACGTAGACGCTGGTCGGCAGATCGCTGCCGCCGACGGCCAGCACGAAGCGCTTTCCGGCGGCGTCGCGCTGCAGGATGCTCACCGATTTCTCGGGGAAGGCCGCGCGCAGACTCGCGGCGATCTTCGCGTCGGTACTCTGGAAGTAGTCGCTGACCAGCAGACCGTCGCGGTGATAGGCGACGCCGACCAGATCGCCCGCCTCGTCGAACAGCGGGCCATCGACATCGATGCCCGGCTTCGAGAACAGGGTGCGGGTGATCCTGCCCGCGACCGGATCGAATTCGACCAGTTCGCGCTGATCGCGATCCTTCTCGGCGGTGCCGTAGATCAGGTTGCCGTCGGCGGACAGCGCCACCGGCTGGAAGTCGTTGTCCTCGCCCAGCACCAGCACCTGGCGATACTCGCCGTCGAGGCCGTGCATCAGCACGCGCTCGCCGTCGCGGCCGATCGCGATCGCCATGCGCAGGCGCCCCTGCCGATCGGCGTACCAGAACAGATCGCGATCGACGCCGCGATTGAGACGGTCGCGGTTGTTGAAGCCGAACTTGCGCAGGGCCGCCTGATCGCGGATATCGAGCTTGTGCACCTGCACCAGCCCGTTCGGACTGAGCGACTGGAACAGGATATGTCCCGGCTCGTCGCGCAGCACTTTCACCAGCAGGCCGATGCGCGGCACGATCACGGTGTCGTAGCGGCGTCCCTCGGCGTCGTCGCGGATGTTGGCGACGATCAGCGCATCGGGTTCGTGACGGCCGCCGATGCTCATGATCAGCGAACGGCCGCCGGCCCAGTCCAGGCGCGACACCGGCTTGGGCGAGTCGTACAGGCGGACGATGCGTTCGCCGACCAGGTCCACCAGATCGATCGCCCAGCGCCACTTGTCGCCGCGCTTGTAGGTCACGACCTCGGCGAGCAGGTCGCCTGCAGGGCTGAGTTCGACCATCTCCAGTTGACCGGGGCGCCACAGATCGGCGATCGGGATCGGCAGCGGGCCGGCT
>JBIJBH010000366.1:0-4264 GCA_044345315.1 Lysobacteraceae bacterium | reverse complement strand
AGATTCGGATGGGGCGGCATCGCCGATGCATGCGGCGCGCGCGGAGGCGGAGAGAACGGATTTCGGGACATGACGACTCCTCGGAAGACTGGGGAGGCGCGTCCGGTGGTCCGGTCGGCGCGTTCGGTGCGGTTGGGTGAAGACTTCAGCGTTCGCCGAAGCGGAATTTCTGGCTGCGGGTGATCTGGACGATGCGGGCGTTGTGAACGACGACTTCGATCTCGCCGAAGGCGATCTCGCGCAGGGCGGCGATCACGGCCCGCTCCTGGTCGCTGAGCGGTGCGCTGACCGGCGGAATGCCGGCGACGCCGCGCCCCTCCTCGCTGTGTCCTTCCTCGCTGGGACCTTTCTCGCTGCGATCCGGCGGGCGATCGCGGCGATGCCGATCCGTGGCGTTGTCGGTGTGTTTCATGGAACCTCCGTCAGTGGGCGGTAGTCGGCGAAGGAGCGACGGCACCGGATGCGAGTGCACTCGATGCGAGGGCACCGGACGCGGCGAACTCGCGCAGGCTGCGGCGATCCAGCACCCGCGACAGCGCGTCGCGCGCCTCGCGCATCAGCGCGCGCAGCGCGCAGGCGTCGGGATCGGGACAGTCGCGGCACGGCGCGTAGGCGGTCACGCTGGCGCAGCGCACCGGCGCCAGAGGCCCGTCGATCGCACGGATCAGATCGCCGACCATGATCTGTTCCGGCGGGCGGGTGAGCGCATGCCCGCCGTTCTGTCCGCGCCGGCTGTCGACGAAGCCGGCGGCGCGCAGATCGACCAGGATGGCCTCCAGGAATTTACCCGGCGCGCCGCAGCGGCGCGCGAGCTCGTGCGCCTGCAGCCGGGCTTCGCCGGCGCGCGCCAGTTCGCTCATCGCCCGCAGCGCGTATTTGGCCTTCATGGTCAGCATCCGCACGAATTCCTATCGAATCGGTAGGAATTGATGCCAGAGGCCGGCCGGGGCGGTCCAATGCCGCACCGGCATGACGATATGTCCGGCGCCCTGCCCCGCGCCGCAGGCCCGTTGTTCAGCCGATCCGGAAGCCGGCCGCGATCTCCGCCTCATCGGCGGGCAGGCGCTCGACCGCATCGACCCGCGCCAGCGGCGGGCCGCGGGTCAGCCAGTCCGCAAGGTCTTCCAGCGCGTCGGCGTTGCCGGCGGCGATCACTTCGACGCGGCCGTCGTGCAGGTTGATCGCATGGCCGCGCAGGCCGAGGCGCTGCGCCTGCACGCGGGTGTTCGCGCGGAAGGCCACGCCCTGGACGCGGCCGGAGACGAGGAAGCGCGCCGCGGCCATGGCTTCAGCCTTCGGTCCCCGTGGACTCGGCGGCAGGCTGCGACGCTGCGACGATCGCATCGGCGAGGTTCTGGCCGGTGATCGGGCCGAGGAATCGCTTGGCGACGCGACCATCGGGCGCGATCAGATAGGTCATCGGCAGGCCGCGCGGGGTCGGGAAATCCGCCGGCGGATCGTAGGTGTCGACGATCGCGATCGGATACTTCACCGGCCGTTTCGCGAGGAAGGCGCGCATGTCCGCGGGCTCGATCTCCTCGTAGGCGAGGCCCAGCACTTCGACATCCTCGCGCGCGGCGTCGAAGGCGTCGAGTTCGGGCATTTCCTTGATGCAGGGCTTGCACCAGGTCGCCCAGAAATTCACCACGACCCAGCGCCCGCGTTTTTCGGCGAGGTCGTACGGCGTGCCGTCGAGAGTGGCGATGCGCAGGGCCGGGCGCTCGGGTTCGGCCGCGTCCGCCGCCGCGTCTCCTGTCGCGGGATCGGCCGCGGGCGTCGCATCCGCGGCGGGTGGGGCAGCGGATGCAGGACCAGCGGACGCGGACGCAGGTTCGGCGTCTTCGGCCGATGTCGGCGGTTGGCAGGCGACGAGGATCAGCGCGATCGCGGCGGCGAGGCAGTGCACGGGTTTCATTCGGAGTCCTTGCGGTAGATCGAAGCGACCGGCCGTTTGAGCAGGTCGCGCAGCGGCAGGCGGAGATCGTCGAGCGCGGCGATGGCGGCCTCGCCCAGCGCATCGTCGCGCGCCGGCAGCCAGGCTTCTGCGATCGGAATGCGCAGTTGGCAGGCTTCGTAGAGTTCGGCGAGGGTGATGCCGTCGAGATCGCGCGCCAGCAGCCACTCGCCGGATTCGGCGCGCGCGAGCAGGCCGATCTGCGACAGCTGCGCGAGCATCTGCTGCGCCATCGCATCGGTCAGCACCGGTTCGATCCGACGGATCTCGTCCAGATGCAGGCCGCGGCCGTCGCGGCGGTATTCGTCGAAGCGCCCGATCAGGCGCAGCAGGCCGTGGAATTCGTAGCCCACCGGCAGCCGCTGCGAGGCCGGCTGATAGCGGAACGCGGAGAGCGTGGACGCCAGCGAGGCGCCGAGCAGGATCGCGACCCAACTGAAATAGACCCAGCCGAGGAAGATCGGGATCAGCGCGAGCGTGCCGTAGATCTTTTCGTAGGCGCCGAAGCTGCCCAGATACGAACCGACCGCGATCTTCACCACTTCGATCAGCACCGCCGCCAGCAGCGCGCCGAGCGCGGCGTAGCGCCAGTCGATGGTCCGGTGCGGCACCACCCGGTAGACCACCGCCAGCGCCAGCCATTCGATCAGGAACGGGCTGGCGCGCAGCAGCCAGTGTTCGAGGACCTGGCCGGACTCGGTCTCGAAGATCGAGAGCGCGAAGAATCGCGCCGACAGCGCCAGACTGGCCGCGGCCAGCAGCGCGCCGAAGGTCATCACCGTCCAGTAGACCACCAGACGCCCGAATTTCGGCCGCGCGGTCGGCACGCGCCAGATCCGGTTGAAGGTAGCCTCGATGCTGGTGAGGGTGATCAGCAGCGACACCACCAGCACGATCACGCCGAACACGGTCAGCTTGCCGGCATTGGCGGAGAACGCGAGCAGATAGGCTTCGACCGCGCGCGCCGAGGACGGCACGAAATTGGAGAAGATGTAGGCGCTGAGCTGCTTGCTCCACTGCTCGTAGACCGGGAAGGCCGAGAGCACGCCGAACACGACCATACTCAGCGGCACGATCGCGAAGGCGGTGGTGAAGGCCAGCGCGCCCGCGGCCTGGAACAGGCGGTCGTCGAGGAACCGCCGCCACAGGAAGCGGAAGAAGGTGCCGGCGCGGGCGCGGTCGAAGCCGCGCGCGCGCCATCGCTGCAGGGTCACGAACGGCGGCATCCGCCTAGGGTAGCAGGGCGTCGCCGAGGCACGCAGGCGCCCGCGTGGCGGCCGGGGCGCCGGCTGGCGTACCCTTGTGCGCTCTCTGCGGGGGTTGCCCATGCCCGAAATCCTGGTTCTCTACTACAGCCGCGGCGGCTCGGTGGCGCGGCTCGCGCGCCAGATCGCGCGCGGCATCGGCGAAGTCGAGGGCGCGAGCGCGCGCCTGCGCACGGTGCCGCCGGTGGCGCCGGTGACCCGCGTGGCCGCGCCGCCCGAACCCGAGGACGGCGCGCCCTACGTCGAGAAACAGGACCTCACCGACTGCGCCGGACTGATCCTCGGCAGCCCCACCCGCTTCGGCAACATGGCCGCGCCGATGAAGCACTTCATCGACACTCTGGGCGCGGAATGGGCCAGCGGTGCGCTGGTCGGCAAACCGGCGGCGGTGTTCACCTCGACCGCGAGCATGCACGGCGGCCAGGAATCGACCCTGCTGTCGATGCTGGTGCCGCTGCTGCATCACGGCTGCGTGATCGCCGGCATCCCCTTCACCGAATCCGCGCTGAGCACCACCCGCAGCGGCGGCACGCCCTACGGCGCCAGCCATGTCGCCGGCGCGCAGGACGACCCGCAGCCGACCGAGGAGGAAGCCGCCCTCGCCCGCGCGCTGGGCCGGCGGATCGCGCGCCTGGCGCTGCAGCTGTCGTGAGCATGCCTTCGAACATGTCGTCGTGAACGACGACGAGGACACCACCGCATGAACGCTCCCGACCACGGCCGCCCCGCCGATCGCATCGCCCTGCTGATCGCGCTGTTCGGGCTGTCCGCGCTGTACACGCTCTGGTACCACGACGACCGCGACCGGGTCGCGGCGCTGCTGGTGTTCGCGCTGCCGCCGCTGCTGCTCGGCCTCGGCGTGCTGGCGCGGCGCGCCACCGCCCCGTTCTGGGCCGGGGTCTGTGCGCTGCTGTGGTTCTCGCACGGGGTCATGACCGCCTGGGCGCATGCCGATGAGCGCGTCTTCGCCCTGATCGAGACCGCGCTGGCGGTGGCGGTGGTGATCGCCTCCAGCGCATCGGGGCTGCGCGCGCGCTTCGGCCGC
>JBIJBH010000365.1:0-4266 GCA_044345315.1 Lysobacteraceae bacterium | reverse complement strand
CCAGTTCTATCGCCAGTTCGCGGTCACGATCGCGGTCTCGGTGCTGATTTCCGCGTTCAACTCGCTGACCCTCTCGCCGGCCCTGTCGGCGGTGCTGCTGCAGCCGCACGGCGCGAAGAAGGATGCGCTCGCACGCCTGATCGATCGGGTCTTCGGTCGTTTCTTCGGCTGGTTCAACCGCATGTTCAAGCGCCGCGGCGATGCCTACTCCGGACGCATCGGCGGCACCATCGCGCGCGCGCCGCGGCTGCTGGTCCTGTACGCCGTGCTGGTCGCGGCCGCCGTCTTCAGTTTCACCCGCGTGCCGGCGGGCTTCATCCCGGTGCAGGACAAGCAGTACCTGTTCGCCGGCGTGATCCTGCCCGAGGGCGCGACCCTGGAGCGGACCGAGGCGGCCATGCAGGCGATGGGCGAGATGGCGCTGGCGACCCCCGGCGTGGCCGATGTCGTGCAGTTCCCGGGCCTCAATCCGATTCACTTCGTCAGCACGCCGAACATCGGCGTGATGTTCGTGGGTCTGGACGATCCCGGCCAACTGCCCAAACCCGCCGCGGCCATCGCCGCCGAGCTGTCGATGAAATTCGGCGGCCTCCAGGACGGCCTCGCATTCGCGTTCATGCCGCCGCCGGTGTCGGGTTACGGCAATGCCGCGGGCGTCGAGGCCTACGTCCAGGACCGCGGCCGCGCCGGTTACGGCGAACTCAACGCGCAGGTGCAGGCGCTGTCCGGCGCGTTCGCCGCGGAGCCGGGCTTCGGGCCCGGGTCGATGCTGTCGACCTTCCAGTCGAACGTGCCGCAGCTGGACGCGATCGTCGACCGCGACAAGGTCAAGGAGGGCGGCATCGGCCTCACCGACGTGTTCGATACGCTGCAGGTGTATCTCGGCTCGGCCTACGTCAACGACTTCAACCTGTTCGGCCGCACCTATTCGGTCTATGCGCAGGCCGACGCGCCGTTCCGCGACGAGATCGGCGACGTCGCGCGGCTGCAGGTGCGCAATGCGCAGGGACAGATGGTGCCGTTGGGCAGTCTGGTCGAGTTGAAGCCGAGCTTCGGCCCCGATCCGGTGATCCGCTACAACGGTTATCCTGCGGCCGATTTCCAGGGCGGACCGCGCACGCCGGACATCGCCGCCGCGGAAACCGTGCGGATCACCAGCGACAAGGCCGCGCAGATGCTGCCGCGCGGGATGGAGATCGAATACACCGGCCTGACCTATCAGCAGATCAACCAGGGCAGCGCGCAGTTCCTGGTGTTCCCGCTGTGCGTTCTGCTGGTGTTTCTGGTGCTGGCCGCGCTGTACGAAAGCTGGTCGCTGCCGCTGGCGGTGATCCTGATCGTGCCGATGTGCATGCTCTCGGCGCTGGCGGGCATCTGGGCGCTCAATACCGTGACCGGCCTGTGGTTCGGCCTGCAGATCGGACTCGGCTGGATCCAGCCGCCGCCTGTTTCTGCACCGCCGACCTTCATCGACATGAATGTCTTCACCCAGATCGGCCTGATCGTGCTGATGGGCCTGGCCTGCAAGAACGCGATCCTGATCGTCGAGTTCGCGCGCGATCTGGAGCGGCAGGGGCGGAGCATCGTCGATGCCGCGATCGAAGCCTGCCGCCTGCGTCTGCGTCCGATCCTGATGACCAGTTTCGCGTTCATCGCCGGCGTGCTGCCGCTGGTGTTCGCCAGCGGCGCCGGCGCCGAGGTGCGCCACGTCATGGGCGTTACCGTGTTCTTCGGCATGCTCGGCGTGACCTTCTTCGGTCTGTTCTTCACGCCGGTGTTCTACGTCGTGATCCGCAAGTTGGTCGAACGCCGCGAGGCCCGCGCCGCCGCGCGCGCGACCGCAGAGGAGGCGCCCCATGCGTCGTGATGCCATGCCCCGCAACCTCATGCCCCGTAACGTCAGGCTCCGCAACGTCATGCTCCGCAATGTCATGCCCCGCAACGCTCTGGCCCTCGCGCTCGCAGCCACCCTGCTCGCCGGGTGCACCGTCGGCCCGAAGTACGTGCGTCCCGAGGTGCCGCTGCCGGCCGTGTTCGATCAGGCCAGCGCCGAGCAGAGCGATACGGCGACGCCCGGCACGTCGGTGTGGAAGGCCTTCGACGATCCGATCCTCGACGATCTGATCGCGCGCACACTGGACGCGAACACCACCATCGCCCAGGCGCGTGCGCGTTTCGAGGAAACGCGATCCCTGAGCGGGCTGTCGGTCTTCAGTCTGTTCCCCACCGTCACCGCCAGCGGTGGGCTCAGTCGCAGCAAGCCGAGCGGCGACGATCCGTTCATTCCGCGCGGCCAGGGCAGCACCGACGTCTACCGCGCCGGCTTCGATGCGAGCTGGGAGATCGATCTGTTCGGATCGCTGCGCAATCAGAGCGACGCGATCTACGCCCGTCGCGATGCCGATGCCGCCAATCTGCGCAGCGTGCAGCTGAGCATGATCGCGGAGACCGCGCAGGCCTATTTCTCCCTGCGCGGCGCGCAGCGGCGTCTGGCGCTGGCGCAGGACAATCTGGCCGCCGCCGAGGACACGCTGCGGCTGACCCGACTGCTGGTCGATCATGGCCGCCTGAACAATCTCGATCTTTCCCGCGCGATGACGCAGCGCGATTCGGTCGCGGCGGCGCTGCCCGAGCGAGAGGCCGATGTGGTGCGCAGCGAGCAGCGTCTCGCCGTGCTGACTGCGCAACCGGTCGCACAGTTGCGCGATCGCGTCGGTGCCTCGGGCGATTTTCCGGCGCTGCCGGCGCTGGTGCCGACCGGCACGCCGGAAGCCTGGCTGCGGCGGCGTCCGGACATCGAGGCGGCCGAGCGTCGACTGGCGGCCGCCTACAGCGATGTCGGCGAGCAGGTGGCGGAGTACTTCCCGAAACTGTTCCTCAATGGCGCCTTCGGCTGGACCGGACAGGCCGCCTCGCTGCTGGGAACGGCCGGCGCCGAGCGCTGGGAGTGGGGCCCGACCCTGACCTGGCGCTTTCTCGATTTCGGCCGCGTCCGCCAGAACGTGAAAGCCGCCGAGGCCCGCGCCGACGGCAGCGAAGCGCTGTATCGCGAGACCGTGCTGCGCGCGCTGGAGGAAACCGAAAACGCGCTCGCCGGCTATCGCGCCAGCAATCGCGCATCGGTCGAACTGGGCAATGCGGCGAAGGCCGCCGGCGAGGCGTCGCGGCTCTCGCGCATGCGCTTCGACGCCGGCGCCGACGATCTGCTGTCGTATCTGCAGACCGAACAGACGCGGATCCAGCTCGAAGACTCGTCCGTGCAGGCGCAGACCGCGCGCGCCACCGCGCTGGCCGCGCTGTACAAGGCCGTCGCCGGCGATTTCGCGCAGGCGCAGGAAGCGCCGCCCGGCGATTGACGGCGCATCCAGCACCGCGGGTAGAGCGGGCTTCAGCCCGCTGCCCCGTCGGCGTGATCTCTGCCCTCAGCGCGCGCGCCCGGCGCTTGCGGACGCAGATCGTGCAGGTGGTCGGCGCGCGTGCGGCATCGGCTTCGCCGCAGCGATCGTCTTGCCCGGTCGCGCGCGACGCGGCGCCAGCGTGCCGGACAGGAGCAGTTCGATCGCCAGCCCGGCATCGGCGATATCCACCTGCTGGTCGCTGGTCGCCTCGGCGTACACGAAGGATTCGCACAGGCGCACGATCAGATAGGCGAGGGTGTCCAGCGCCAGCGGCGGCGTCAGCGCGCCGCGATCGGTCTCGTACTCCAGCAGCGCGCGCACGCGCTCGATCGCGCGGCCCTGCACCGGGCCGAGTTTGGAGGTCAACAGGCGCACCGCGTATTCGGGGTCGCTGCGGACGAAGCGGCGCAGCGGTTCGAACGCGACCAGGGCGCGGATCGCGGATTCGCAGATCGCCGCGACCCGCTGCGCGCCGCGGCCGCGCACGCGGGCGGCGGTCGCGGTCATGAGTTCGTCGCACAGCGACCACAGGATCTCGCTCAGCAGCAGATCGCGGCTGCCGACCCAGCGGAAGGCGGTGGCGCGGCCGATCTTCAGCCGCGCGGCCAAGGCGCCGATGTCGATCCGCTCCCCGGCCAGCCAGTCCCGCCGCGCCAGCGCGTAGAGGTCCAGCGGCGTGACCCGCGTTGCCTCGCCCCGGTGCAGGGCCCGGGCGAGGCGGGTCGCGTCGTGCGGGTCGGCGGCGCGCTGCGCGGCAGCGCGCGGGGGCTTCGGTCTGACGGCCATGGCCGGAGTGTAGACATTCCGGCGATTTGACGCCAGATGAGTCGCAATGCTCAAATGACTCATCTTCCCGGGAGCCCCTCCG
>JBIJBH010000426.1:0-3496 GCA_044345315.1 Lysobacteraceae bacterium | reverse complement strand
GCCGCCGATGCGACCCTCCGTCTTCCGCATCCTGCTCTGGCTGATCGCACTCGCCTGCGTGGGCGCCGGCGTCGCGCTGCTGCCCGCGCTGCGGCCCGCGCCGCCGCCGGTCGAGGATGCGCCATGGATCGGCCTCCCGGTGTCGGACATGGACGCCTCGCAACCGGCGCTGCGCCAGTTGCTCGATTCGCCGTTCGGCGCCGACCACGATCTCGCCGACGCCTGCGGTGGCGACGCTGCAGGGAGCGAGCGCGAACGCTACCGCCTGCGGATCTCCCGCGATGCCTGGCGCGATGTCCGCGCGATCGCATTCGTCCGCCGCGGCGACTTGCTGGACGTCGCCGTGCGCGACGGCCTGCCGCCACCGCCGCCGGAACCGCCGCGAGACGGCACCGAGCCGCCACCGCACGACATGGTGCGACCGATCGCCACTGCACGCATCGCGCTGCGCGATGCCGAACCCATCCGCCGCGCCTGGAACACGCAGGCGCTGTGGCACGCCGAACAGCAGCCCCTCGGCTGCCGCGACGGCCGCCCGGTGACCCTCGAAGCCTGCATCGCCGGCCGCTACGCCATTCGTCACCGCAACTGCGACCCGGCGTCGAGCGACGCGACCCAGGCGCTGTG
The DNA here is from genome assembly GCA_044345315.1 of Lysobacteraceae bacterium. GTDB lineage: Bacteria > Pseudomonadota > Gammaproteobacteria > Xanthomonadales > Xanthomonadaceae > Lysobacter_I. The sequence continues at coordinate 2,869 of JBIJBH010000426.1, read as the reverse complement.
GGAGGCGGTCACGACCCTGCTGCCCGCGCCGGAGGGGGCGTACTGGCGGCCGCGCTGAGCCCGGACGATCGCCTATCGCGCGGGTTCGGCGCAGGGAGCGCTGCGCATGCGCCCCTGTGCATCGATCAGCAGCGGGCCGCCGATGAGGGTGTTGATCAGCAACTCGCCCGAAGGCGTCATCCCGCTTTCGATCGGTGCGCCGGGCAGGATCCGCCAGGGCCGTGCGCGCCATTGTCCGTCGTCGCCCCGGACGATCTCGTGGACTGCGCCGTTGTTGAGCATGAGATGCGCGATGCCGCCGATCGCGACGATGCGGTCGCCGAGGCGATGAATGTTATTGATGTTCTGCGCCAGGATCGTCCGGCGCAGGCCATCGTCGCCGATCCACACCAGTTCGCCGCCCCACTCGCCGCGATCGCCGCCCACCAGCCAGCCGCGTTCGGCGCGCAGGGCGACATGCGGTGTCTGCGTGATGGCGCGCTCGCGCCGCACCGCATCGGCGGTGGTCACCCGGGTCACGCCCCGGGCATCGGGTTGTGCGTCCTCGGGCGGTCCGAAGCTGATCACGTTCGCCGTGTACTGCAGCCTGCGGAGCGCGTTCGCGTGACGCGCTCCGCTCAATTTCCGCGACTCGGGCTCGCGCCGGGTTTCGACATCGGCGCGACTGCACGACAGATCGTCCTCTGCGAACATGTCGCGGGTCGGCAGAGTCGACGTCATCAGAACATCGCCATCCTCGGGCGATCGCGCCGGCCGTTCAGCGTCGAGGGCGCGCTGCGCGGCCTCGCGCACCGGCGGGTACCAGTGCCCGCGTGCGGCGCGCTCGAGTGCGGGCCGGTACTCGGGTAGTCCGAGTCGCGCCAGGGCTTGCACGGCCGCCCGGTTCAGGCGTGGGTCGAAGGGGTCGTCGATCGCTTCCGCCAGTGCGGACGCAGTCGCGGGATCGCCGATCGCGCCCAGCGCCTGTGCGGCCGTCATCGGCAGGTCGTTGCGTTCGTTGAAGTCCCACGACATCGCATCGCTTGCGGGATCGATCCATGTTCCTCTGTCCTTGAGCAGCGCGATCAACTTCGGCACCGCGATGCGACCGGGCGCGCCGATCGCGCCGAGACGATGCAGATCTTCGACCGCCGGCCTGTCTCCGATCCGCCGCTCCAGAATCGTCGCTGCGGCCGGTGCGGCGATGGCGATCAGCGTCTCGTCGACCACAGGCGCCAGCGCGGGTCTGCGCTGGCGCAGATCGAGCAGCACGGGTTCCGCCGCGCCCGCCGCAGTGCCGATCCGCGACAGCAGAGACAACACGCCGGTTGCGGCGTCGTCGGAATCGGACGACGGCTGCAGTCGCTGCAGAAGCCCCGGAACGGCCTGCGCGCGCGCCTCCGCCGGCATCGAATCCAGCACTGCCGCCAACGGGTCGAACACCGACGCCACGTCGCAGCCGGGCGGGCACACCACGGCATCGAGGAAGTACGGAAGCGCACGCGCGCCGAACAGCTCCACCGCATGGCTTTCCTGGTTGCCGGTTTCGCCCTTCGCCAACAGCCGTTTCACCGCTTCCGCCGCGGCTTCGTCGGTCCCGATCCGCGCCAGCGCCGGGGGCAGCCAACCGAGATCGCGATCGAGCCCGATGCGAATCCCCGGCAGATGCTTCGGGTCGATCGTCGGCATGTCGCGCAGCACGTAGGCGGCAAGATCCGCAACAGACTCTTCCGGATCGGCCAACAGCGGCACCAGCGCGTCGGCGGCGCCGGGCATCGCCTGCAGGCGCGTCGCCAGCCCGTCTTCGGCGCGACCCATGCCCGTGGACTTTTCGCTGCGCCTTGTGTCCGCGAGCAGGCGGAGTTGCGCCAGACAGGCCGGGAGATCGGCGCAGGTCTCGGCACGGCGCTCGTTCGTCGTCCGCTGCGTGCCGGCATCGCCCGCCGCCAACAGTGCCGGGATCGGCAGGATCAACAACAGCAGGCACGATCGAATCGAGAACATGGTCCGAACTCCTGGTGATGCGGCCAAACGCTCAGAACCCGCCGCCTGCCTCCAGCCACGCCCGTTCCTCCGGCGTGTCGGTGCGGGCGAGGGCGCGGTTGCGGTGCGGGAAGCGGCCGAAACGGCGGATGACGTCGCGATGCGCTTCCGCGTATTTCAGATAATTCGCATCGCCGAGCGCTGCGCACAGCGCGACCGCGCGATCCTGGTCGGCGAGGTTCTCGGAATGCTCGAACGGCAGATAGAAGAAGATCCGCAGCGCCGGATCGACCCGCAGATCGTGGCCTGCGGCGATCGCGCGATCGGCGTAGTCGCGCGCCAGCGGATCGGTCGCGAACGCATGCGCGCTGTCGCGGAAGACATTGCGCGGCACCTGATCCAGCAGCAGGATCAGCGCCAGCGCCCCGTCGGCTTCCTCCAGCAGCGCCTCGTGCTCGCGCCGCGCCGCGGCGAAGTGGTCGTCGAGAAAACGCGCACGCAGCTCGGTGTCGAACGCGGCGTCTTTCGCGAACCACTTCGCGGGGCCGGCGGTGCGCCAGAAACTAACGATTTCTGTCAAAAGGAGCATCATTGACCGCATGGCTTAAAAGGGTCATCCGAGCTAGTCTCATGATGGCTCTTCATTTTGCCGTCAAGGAATGCAAGCAATGACCTTGCTAAATTAACCATGAAAAGAGCGCCATCGTGATCCAGTAGATCTTCATTTGCATGAGCCAGACTTGCCCGATTTCTCAATGTTCCCATTGAATCAATAATTGACGCGCTAGATCGAATCATTCTGCGGATCTCTTCCCCTCTCGGCCCCATGTCCTGAAAAACTGGATGTTTCTCCAGTAATAACTTCAGAAGTTGATTTGGCGTGCTTTCCTGTTCGTAGGGAATTCCA
>JBIJBH010000362.1:0-4284 GCA_044345315.1 Lysobacteraceae bacterium | reverse complement strand
AGGCCCGGCGCAGCGCGCGCTTGAGCCGGTAGCGCGGCGCGGCGCGTTCGGCGACGCGTTCCGGCGCCGGCCCGCCGTCGCGCAGATGGCGGGCGATGGCCTCGCCGGTCGTCCAGCCGTGGCGCCACGCGGAGTGGATGCCGCCGGCGGTGACCGGCGATACGATCCCGGCGGCGTCGCCGGTCAGGAGTACCCCCGGCCGCGCCAGCGGCGACACCGGGCCGCCGCAGGGAATCAGCCCGGCGCGCACCGCATCCGGACGCAGTCCGGCGGGAATGCCGAGGGTCTCGCCGACGCGTTCGCGCAGCGCGGCGATGTCGGGCATGCCGCTGCGCGCGGCGTGATGCCGGAACGCGAGTCCCAGTTGCACGCCGCAGGGGGTCTGCGTCGCCCAGCCGATGTAGCCCGGCGCGAGGGCCTTGCTCACGAAGCAGTGCAGGGCATCGGGTTCTCGCAACTGCGCGCCGGCGAATTCGTATTCGACGCCGTAGAGAAAGTCGCGCACATGGCCCAGACCGAACCGGTGCGCGACCCGCGATTTCGCGCCGTCGGCGCCGACCAGCCAGCGGCAGTGACCGATCCCCGGCAGATGCCAGCGCCCGCGCGCCGGGTCGGCCGACGGCGCGGCGTGAGTGAAGGACTGCGCCAGACGCAGGTCCACGCCCTGCGCCTGCATCTCCGCGGCCAGCCAGCGCATGAGGTTCGGCGTATCGGTGGTCAGGAAGTAGTAGTCGGGCACCTGCAGCGCGATGTCGCGCAGATTCGGCGCGTACAGACGGACCCGTTCGACCCGCCGCACCAGCGCCGGCGGCATCCGGTTCAGCCAGGTGCGCTCGGCCGCTTCCTTCACGATGATTCCGGTCGTGTGCAGCTTCAGCCCGGGATCGCGCTTGCGTTCGAGCACGCAGACCCGCAGCCCGTACTGGGCCGCGGCGATCGCGCAGGCGGCACCGGCGAAACTGGCGCCGACGACGATCAGGTCGACATCGCGTTCGGGTGCTGCGGCCATGGGCGCTCCGTCGGAGAGGACGGGCGCAGTCTCCGCGGCGCACGCGTGCGTTGCGTGTGGGCGGTGTGAAGTCGCGGTTCACGCGTGCGGTCGGTCGGGCCCGGGATGCGCCGCCCTGTCGGAACGGACAGGTTTTTTGCGATTGCTGTCGCATTTGCCGAGGCCTACAGTGGTCGCACCCGGGCTCGCGGAAGGATACCGACCATGCACGCGGACGATGCCGTTTCCGCCGCCGATGCGGCGATCTGGGCCGATGCGGCCCGTTTCGATTCCACCCTCGCGGCCACGCCGCGACAGTTGCGCCGGCTCGCCGCGCGCCGGGTGCTGCCGCGGCCGTTCTCGCGCCGTGCCCTGTTCGAGGCGATGAGCGAAGGCCGTCCGGCGCTGCTGGCCGGGCTCAGGGTGCTGGTGCGCGACAGCGAACGCACCGTCGACGACCCCGACGCGCTCGCGGCGATGATCGCCCGCGCCTTCGGGCCGCGCGAACGGGTCAGCGTGCAGACTGGCCGCAGCGGCGTTCGCCGGCGGATTCCGGTCGTCGAACTGGTCCGGCGCTGGCGCGGGCGCCGTCGGATCGTGAGCGTCACCGATCTGCACGTGCGCGAGACCCGTCTGGCGCGCGAGATCGACCTCGCCGCGCTCTCCGGTTTCAACCTGCTGCCGCACGGGTCGGAGCGCATGCAGTTGCAGGAGATGATGACCCTGGTGGTCAGTTCGCGCGGCAACGTCACCGATTCGCATTCCGACGACCCCGACGGCAGCAATCACTGCTTCACCGGGCGCAAGCTGTGGCTGGCCTGGGAAACCTTCGAAGGACAGCGCGCCGGACTCGAGGACGTGCAGCGCGAGCCGGTCGGGGATCGCGCCGCCTTCGATCTGGACGCCTTCTGTCGTCTGCCCAGCGCCCGCTGGTGGGTGGTCGGCCCCGGCCAGACCCTGTTCCTTCCCGGCAAGCTCACCCACAAGGTCGTCACGCTCGACGCCTACATCGGCATCGGCAGTTTCTACGTCGCGCCGGACTCCTGCCTCGACAGTCTCAGTCGCTGGTACGTGCACGGCCCTCTGTGGTCGATGGACGAGGGCGCCGCGGACAATGCCGGCCTGGTCGACGAGATCGCCTACGCGATGAACGCGCGCCTGGAGTGGCTGGCGCGGCAACCCGCGGCGGTGCGCCGCCAATGGGGCATGGACTATCTGTCGCGTTCGCTGGCGCACTGGGAGCGCAACTGGTCGCGGTCGCGCCAGCGTCTGCTGATGGCCCAGCCGCCGTTCGCGCATCTGATGCGCACGATTCGCGCGCTCGCCGCCTGAGCGCGGCGGCCTGTCCTCAGCCTGTCAGGCGCCCGCGCAGCGAGTTGCTCATCGCCTCGGTCACGATCACGTCGACGAACTGGCCGACCAACTGCGCACCGGCCGGGGCCGGGAAGTTCACGAAGCGCATGTTCTCGGTGCGGCCGGTCAGCTCGTTCGGGTTCTTCTTCGACGGACCTTCGACCAGTACGGTCTGGGTCGTGCCGACCATCCCCTGCGCGATCCGCTTCGCGTTCTCGTTGATCGTCGCCTGCAGACGGGCGAGGCGGGCGTGTTTCTCGTCGCTGCCGACGGTGTCTTCCAGGTCCGCCGCCGGGGTGCCCGGGCGGCGCGAATAGATGAAGGAGAAGCTCTGATCGAAGCCGACATCCTCGATCAGCTTCATGGTCTTATCGAAATCGGCGTCGGTCTCGCCGGGGAAGCCGACGATGAAGTCCGAGCTGATCGAGATGTCCGGGCGCACCGCGCGCAGCTTGCGCACCTTCTGCTTGAATTCCAGCGCGGTGTAGCCGCGCTTCATCGCCGAGAGGATGCGGTCGCTGCCGGACTGCACCGGCAGGTGCAGGAAGTTCGCGAGCTTGGGCACGTCGCGATAGGCCTCGACCAGCGAGTCGCTGAACTCCAGCGGGTGCGAGGTGGTGAAGCGGATCCGGCCGATGCCTTCGATCTCGGCGACGGCGCGGATCAGCAGGCCGAGGTCTGCGATCTCATTGTCGCCATAAGGTCCGCGGTAGGCGTTGACGTTCTGCCCGAGCAGGGTGACCTCGCGCACGCCCTGGGCCGCCAGTTGGGCCACTTCCACCAGCACGTCCTCGAACGGGCGGCTGACTTCCTCGCCGCGGGTGTAGGGCACCACGCAGAACGAGCAGTACTTCGAGCAGCCCTCCATGATCGAGACGAAGGCGGTCGGGCCTTCCGCACGCGGCTCGGGCAACCGGTCGAACTTCTCGATCTCGGGGAAGCTGATGTCGACCTGCGGCCGGCCGGTCTCGCGCCGGGCGCGCAGCAGCTCGGGCAGGCGGTGCAGGGTCTGGGGGCCGAACACCAGATCGACGAACGGCGCGCGCTTGATGATCGCCTCGCCCTCCTGACTGGCGACGCAGCCGCCGACGCCGATCACCACCGGGCGCCCGCCGCCCTTCAGCTGCCGCCAGCGGCCGAGCTGGCTGAACACCTTTTCCTGCGCTTTTTCGCGGATCGAGCAGGTATTGATGAGGATCACGTCGGCTTCTTCGGCGTTCTCCGTCATCACCATGCCTTCTTCGGCGCCGAGGACCTCGGCCATCTTGGCCGAGTCGTACTCGTTCATCTGGCAGCCGTGGGTCTGGATGTAGAGCTTGCGCGGCGAAGCGTCGGCGGAGGCGGCAGGCGCGAGGGCGCCGGGGGCGAGGACATCGGTCATGGGTCTCTCCGGGGCGCGGTGGTGAATCCGGGCCGGACTGGGAATCTGGAGGGAACGGGCGGGGCGCGCAGTGTACCTGCGAACCGGGTCCTCGTCCGTCTGCGACCGGTGGCCGCGTTTGTCGATCAAGGACTTGGCAAACCTTTCGAATCCGGGGACACTCCTGCGCCATGACCCGTAGCCCGGCCATTCTCGGTATCGGCCTGTTGCTGGCGACTGCGCTGGCGGCACCCGCGGCGTTCGCCGGCACGGTCTACCGCTGCGACAGCCCGGACGGCACCCGCACCTACGCCAGCAAGCGGGTCAAGGGCGCGAAGTGCACGGTGGTCAGCAGCTACACCCCGTCGCCGGCCGCCGCGCGCGGCGCAGCCCCGCCGGCCACGGTCAGCCGCGCCGCGAGCGAGCCGCCGGCGCCCGTCGCCACCGCGCCCGTGGCCGCAACCCCGGCCGCTTCCGCCCCGGCCACCGTCGTCCCGGCGTCTGCCGCGACATCCGCACCCGCGCCGGCCCCGCCGCGTCCGGCGATCACCCGCCGGGTCGAGGGGCAGGTCTATTCGTATAT
>JBIJBH010000392.1:0-3977 GCA_044345315.1 Lysobacteraceae bacterium | reverse complement strand
ACGGCAAGGGCCGCGTGCGCCTCGACTACCTCATTCCGGCGCGCGGCCTGATCGGCTTCCAGACCGAATTCCGCACCCTCACCGCCGGCACCGGCCTGCTGTTCCACGTCTTCGACCATTACGGCCCGAAGACCGAAGGCAGCATCGGCCAGCGCCAGAACGGCGTGCTGATCTCCAACGGCACCGGCAGTTCGCCCGCCTACGCGCAGATCGCGATGCAGGAACGCGGCCGCCTGTTCATCGAGCCGGGCGAGGAAATCTACGAAGGCCAGATCGTCGGCATCAACAGCAAGGACAACGACCTCACCGTCAATGCCCTGCGCGGCAAGCAGCTGACCAACTTCCGCGCCTCCGGCAAGGACGACGATGAAGGCCTGATCCCGCCGATCAAGTTCTCGCTGGAACAGGCGCTGGAGTTCATCGACGACGACGAGCTGGTCGAAGTCACGCCCAAGCAGATCCGTCTGCGCAAGAAGCTGCGCACCGAAACCGATCGCAAGCGCGCCTCGCGCGCGGCCTGAGCGCCGCAGCGCTGCGGACGGGCGCGTCGTCGTGCGCGCCCGCCCCACCCCCTGTCCCCATGCCCGGCGCGTCGCCGTCGATCAGCGCCGGTGGTCTGTCCGGGCGGCGGCCATGGCATGATCCACCGATCGGGCGCGCGACAGCGCCCCACAGGGGACGACCCATGCAAGACATCCGCTCTTCCGCCCGCCATGCGTGGCCGCTGGCGCTCGCGTTCGCATCGATGCCGGCGCTCGCGTCAGCCGAAGCCCTGCCCGAAGCGCGCACCCTGATCGATCGCCATCTGGAGGCGATCGGCGGCGTCGAAGCCGTGCGCAACAGCGGCGACGGAACGGTGCGGATCGCCCTGGAGATCGAGGAAAACGGCATGCGCGGCAGCATGCTGATGCATTCCCGCGGCAAGGACATGGTGCTCGTCATGCGCATGGCCGGCATGGAGATGCGCATGGGCGAGGTCGACGGCGTGGCCTGGTCGATCGATCCCATGCACGGCCCGAGGCTGATCGAAGGGGAAGAACTGAGCGATCAGCAGAACCGGACCAACCCGGATGTCGCCACTTATTCGGATGCGTCGATCGCTTCGATGAAGACGGTGGCGCTCGCGGATTCGGAAGGCCGCCCGTGTTACCGGGTCGAGATCGTCTGGAAAAGCGGCGACGACACCGTGGACTGTTTCGGGGTCCAGGAGCACGTCCTGCTCTCCACCCAAAGCACCGAAACCTCGCCGATGGGCGACATCCGGCAGACGATGCATTTCTACGACTACAAACCCTACGGCGACTTCCGGATGCCGACCCGGATGCGGATGAAGGTCGCGGGGATCACCCAGATCATGAACGTCGAGAGCGTCGAGACGGAGACGCCGCCGGACGAGGCGTTCGCGCTGCCGCCGGCGATCGTGGCGCTGCTCGGCGATAGGGACGCGTCGGAGACCGGACGCCCGGCCACCGCGCCGGAGCCCGCGACATCGCCCGCGGAGAAGCCGTGACTCGTTCGCATCGGCGCCTCCGCTCGCGGGGCGTGCGCGCGGCCTTCGCACTGTTCTGCGCTGGCCTGTCCCTCGCCGCCGTCGCTGCGGATGCTCCGACGACGGGCGCGCAGGAACTGCGCGCCGCCGAGACGTTCGCGATGGTCTGGTCGAAGCTGCGCGACAGCAGCTTCGACCCCGAACTCGAGCGCGTCGACTGGGCGGCGCTGGAGTCCCGCCATCGCCCGGCGATCGAGGGCGCGCGCGACCGCGAAACGCTGCGGCGGGAAATCGGCGCGCTGTTGCAAGCCATCGGAGTCTCGCACCTGAGCCTGATTCCGGCCGAAGCCGTGGCCGCACCGAAGGCTCCTCCGGCCCGCGACCGACGCCGTGCCGGGGACGACGTCGAGAGCGATACGTCCGCGGACGCCGGAGACGACGACCTCGACGATGAGGACGAAGCGACAGAAGACGAAGGCACGGTCGCCAGCGTCGGCCTGCGCGTCCGTCTGATCGATGGCGCGATGCATGTCGTCGCGGTCGCGCCCGGCTCCGCGGCCGCCGACGCCGGTATCGCCCCGGGCTGGCACCTCGAGCGCATCGACGCGTGGCGGATGGACGGCGCAGTGGCCAGTCTGGCGCAGCAGCCGCCCGGTCAGGCGCGCCGGCGCGCGGAGCTGCACTTCCAGATGCAGGTCGCCGATCGGCTCGAAGATCTGGAAACGGGCGACGAGGTGACGCTGGACCTGCGCGATCTCGCGGCGCGTCCGCATCGAAAGATCCTGGCCGCACGTCCCAGGCCCGGCGAACCGCTGGAACTGCTGCCGGGAATGCCGCCGGTGCCCATGCACTACGAGGCGACCCGGCGCGCACTGCCCGACGGCGGCTGCGCGCTGCTTGTCGCCTTCAACCTGTGGGCGCAGCCGACGTTCGACCGTCTCGCCGCCACCCTGCGCGACGAACGCGGATGCGATCGACTGATCCTGGACCTGCGCGCCAACCCCGGCGGCCAGCTGTGGACCCTGACCGCGATCGCGGGACTGCTGCACGACCGCAAGACACAGTTGGGCACGATGACATCCGCCGACGGCACCCTGCGGATGATCGTGTTCCCGCGGCGCATCGACAACGACGGCCGGCCGCTGCGGCAGTTGCTCGGCCCGATCGCGATCCTGATCGACCGCGGCTCCGCCAGCAGTTCGGAGATCTTCGCCTCCGCCCTGCAGGCCACCGGGCGGGCGCGGATCTTCGGCGAGACCAGCGCCGGGATGGCGCTGCCGGCGATGACCGCGCGCCTGCCTTCGGGCGACTGGCTGTACTACCCCACCGCGGACATCACCGATCCGTCCGGTCGCCGCATCGAAGGCCGCGGCGTGGCTCCCGATACCGCGATCGCGCTGGAGGTATCCGGGCTGGCGAAGGGCGGCGACCCGATCCTGGACGCGGCGATGGGCTGGATCGCCGAGGCCGCCGCGCCGACTCCGACAACGGCCGCACCACGTCCCTGATGCGGCTCGCGAGCGTGCGCGTCGACGCCCGATGAGCGGCGAACTCGACATCGGCCTGCTGCTGCTCACCGCGCTGATCGGTTTCGCGGCGGGCCTGATCGACAGCATCGTCGGCGGCGGCGGACTGATCGCGACGCCGGCGATGATGAACCTGCATCCCGGTCTGCACGTGCTGCAGATCATCGGCACCAATCGCACCAGTTCGATCTTCGGCACCGGGGTCGCGGCGTGGAACTACCTGCGCCGGATCCGGATCGAGCGCCGGGTGCTGATCCCCGCCTGCGGCTCTGCGCTGCTGGCCTCGTTGCTCGGCGTGCAGTTGGCCAAGCGCATCGACGGCGAGATCCTGAAGTGGACCGTGCTCGCGATCTGCATCGTGCTGGCGCTGTACACCGTGCTGCGTCGCGATCTCGGCCTGAAGGAAGAGCGCCGTTTCCATCCCCGTCACGAAGCCCTCGCTGCGGCCGCGATCGGCGGCGCGACCGGGTTCTACAACGGCCTGATCGGCCCGGGTACCGGCACGATCATGGTGTTCGCCTTCGTGAGCTTTCTGGGCCTGGATTTCCTCAAGTCCTCCGCCGTCTCCAAGGCCGCCAACGTCGCCGCGGACCTCAGTTCATGGACTGTGCTGATGCTCGGCGGCTTCATCGTCTGGGCGCTGGCGCTGCCGCTGATTCTCGGCAACATGCTCGGCAGCTGGATCGGCAGCCATCTGGCGATCCGCCGCGGCCAGGGCTTCGTCCGCGCAGTGTTCCTGACGATCGTGCTGGCGCTGATCGCGCGCCAGGCCTGGCTGCTGGTGACGGGCTGAGCCAAGTCTGGCTGAGCAAAGCCGGGCTGAGCCGACCCGGACGCCACCGCCCCCTGCCATCGGTCACGGTCACATCCCGCGCGGGCGGCGGTCGTGTGGGCATGCGGATCGGAAATGCGTCCGTCCGCCCCGCCAACCTAAGGAATGCGTCCATGCCCCCCCGCTTTGC
>JBIJBH010000360.1:0-4329 GCA_044345315.1 Lysobacteraceae bacterium | reverse complement strand
ATTGAGCAGCACGCCGTGGAGCGCGGCTTCGATGCGGCCGAGTTGGGTCAGGCCGAGGTTGCCGCCCTCGCCCACCACCTTGCAGCGCAGTTCGTTGCCGTTGACGCGCAGGCCGTTGTTGGCGCGGTCGCCGACATCGGCATGGCTCTCGCTCGATGCCTTCACGTACGTGCCGATGCCGCCGTTCCAGAGCAGATCGACCGGGGCCTTGAGGATCGCGTTCATCAGCTCGGTCGGGCTCATCGACGCGACGTCGGACGCGATGCCGAGCGCTTCCCTGATCTCCGGCGAGATCGGGATCGCCTTGGCCGAACGCGGCCACACGCCGCCGCCCCTGGAGATCAGCTTGCGGTCGTAGTCGTCCCAGCTCGAACGCGGCAGCGCGAACATGCGCTCGCGCTCCTTGAACGAGGCCGCGGCGTCGGGATTCGGATCGAGGAAGATGTGGCGGTGATCGAACGCGGCGAGCAGGCGGATATGCTTCGACAGCAGCATGCCGTTGCCGAACACGTCGCCGGACATGTCGCCGACGCCGACGCAGGTGAAGTCCTGGGTCTGCGAATCCCGGCCCATCGCGCGGAAATGGCGCTTGACCGATTCCCAGCCGCCGCGCGCGGTAATGCCCATGCCCTTGTGGTCGTAGCCGACCGAACCGCCGGAGGCGAAGGCGTCGTCGAGCCAGAAGCCGTGCGCCTGGGCGATGCCGTTGGCGATGTCGGAGAAGGTCGCGGTGCCCTTGTCGGCGGCCACGACGAGGTAGGGATCGTCGCCGTCGTGACGCACCACTTCGGCCGGCGGCACGATCCGGCCGTCGGTCGAGAGGTTGTCGGTGATGTCGAGCAGGCCGTTGATGAAACGCTTGTAGCAGGCCACGCCCTCGTTGAACCAAGCGTCGCGATCGACCGACGGATCGGGCAACTGCTTGCAGAAGAAGCCGCCCTTCGAACCGACCGGCACGATCACGGTGTTCTTCACCATCTGCGCCTTGACCAGGCCCAGCACTTCGGTGCGGAAGTCCTCGCGCCGATCCGACCAGCGCAGACCGCCGCGCGCCACCGGACCGAAGCGCAGATGCACGCCCTCGACCCGCGGGCCGCAGACGAAGATCTCGCGATACGGCCGCGGCTTCGGCAGGTCCGGCACCTTCGCGGAGTCGAACTTGAAGCTCAGATAATCGGCCGGACCACCGTCCGCGCGTTGACCGTTGCTGTAGCGGCCGCTGCGATAGGTGATGAAGTAATTGGTGCGCAGGGTGGCTTCGATCACGCCGACGAAACTGCGCAGGATGCGGTCTTCGTCGAGACTGGAGACGCGATCGAGCAGCGCCGTGATCGCGCCGCGGGCCGCTTCCAGCTGCTTGTCGCGGCCGGCGGCGCGCGCGGCGATCACCGGTTCGACCGCAGCCAGGACCGCGGCATCGCCGCCGGCCAGCGCGGTGAGCTGGCTGCGGAAACGCTCGGCGCCGGCCTTGATCTCGGCCTTGCTCTCGCGGCCGGTGGCCGGATCGAAGCGGGCCTCGAACAGCTCGGTCATCAGCCGGGCGAGGATCGGATACCGCGCGAACGTCGCCTCGACGTAGTTCTGCGAGAACGGCACGCCGATCTGCAGCAGATACTTGCAGTAGGCGCGCAGCATCGCGATCTGTTTCCACGACAGGTTCGCGGCGAGGATCAGGCGGTTGAAGCCGTCGTTCTCGGCCTTGCCGCGCCAGATCTGGCCGAAGGCCTCCTCGAAGGTCTCGTCCAGATCGTCGACGTTGAGATCGCCGCGGCCGGCTTCGACCTCGAAATCCTGGATGAAGGCGACACGGCCGCCGGCCTCGATCCGGTAGGGATGCTCGGAGATCACGCGCAGGCCCATGTTCTCCATCATCGGCATCGCGTCGGACAGCGGGATGTCGTCGTGGAGGCGATAGAACTTGAAGCGCAGGCCGCCTTCCTGATCGCGGCACAGGCTCAGCCGCAGATCGTCTTCGGGCGTGAGCGCGGCCAGTTGTTCGACGTCGTCGGCGGCGACCGCGGCCGAGACCTTCTCGATGTAGCCGGCAGGCAGCGCGCGGCCGTAGCCGTTGGCGAGCGCCAGACCGCGCTCTTCGCCGTGGCGCGCGACCAGTTGTTCGCGCAGGTCGTCGGACCAGTTGCGCACGATCGCGGCGAGCCGGGCGTTGAGCCGCGCGGCGTCGGCGACGACTTCCTCGCCCTTGCGCGGCCGCGCCAGCATGTGCAGCTGGGCCAGCGGCGAGTCGCCCATCTGTACCGTGGAGTCGACGCGGTCGGCGTGCAGGGCGTCGCGCAGCATCGCCTCGATGCGCAGGCGCATTTCGGTGTTGTAGCGGTCGCGCGGCACATAGGCCAGGATCGAGTAGAAGCGGCCGTAGCGGTCCTGGCGCACGAACAGCCGGCTGCGCACGCGCTCCTGCAGGCTGAGCACGCCGCCGGCCAGTTCGGACAGTTCGGTCTCGGTGCACTGGAACAGCTCGTCGCGCGGCAGTTTTTCGAGGATGTGGCGCAGCGCCTTGCCGCTGTGGCCGGTCGGCGCGAGACCGGACTGCTGCATCACGAATTCGTGGCGGCCCCGGACCAGCGGAATCTCCCACGGACGGCGGGTGTAGGCGCTGGAGGTGTACAGACCGATGAAGCGCTGCTCGGAGACCGGCCGCCCTTCGGCGTCGAAGCCGAGCACGCCGATGTAATCCATGTAGCCCGGACGATGCACGGTCGAACGTGCGTTGGTCTTGGTCAGGATCAGCGCATCGACCGAACCCGACTGCGGCATGTAGTGCGCGGCGAGCGTGGACAGCTTGCGCGGCTTGCCCGGCTCCTTGCCGCGCAGCAGGCCGAGACCGCTGCCGGGATCGGCGGCCAGCACGTCCTCGCCGCCCTGCTTCTTCACCCGATACTCGCGATAGCCGAGGAAGGTGAAATGATCGTCCGCGGCCCAGCGCAGGAACTCCTGCGCTTCGCGACGACCGGCCTCGTCCACCGGCATCGGCCGGCTCTCGAAACCGGCCACGATCTGCAGCATCCGCTCGCGCATCGACGGCCAGTCGGCGACGATCGCGCGCACGTCGTCGAGCACGATCCGCACGGCCGACTCGATCGCCGCGGCATCGGCCGCCGAGAGGCGATCGATCTCCAGATGCATGAGCGATTCCTGCGCACCCTCGCCGACCGCGGCGATGCGTCCGCTGCGGTCGCGGGTCATGCGCATGACCGGGTGGCCCAGCACATGCACGCCAATGCCGCGTTCGGCCAGGGCCATGGTCACCGAATCGACCAGGAACGGCATGTCGTCGTTGACGATCTGCAGCACGGTATGGGGCGATTCCCAGCCGTGCTTCGCCAGCGTCGGATTGAACAGCCGCACGCTTGCGGTGCCGGGCTTGCGCAGCCGCGCGAATTCCAGGAAATCGCTCGCCAACGCGGCCCAGCCGTCCGGGCCGTGCATCGGCAGCTCGTCCTCGGTCATGCGCCGGTAGAACGCCTCGGCGAAGGCGTCGGCGTGTTCGCGGCCCGCCTTGCCAGCGCGCGTGCGGATGGCCCGGAAGATCGGATCGAGCAGTCGGGTCTTGCCGGACATGGCTTCGCTGGACGCGGACTCGCGCGACAGGGACTGGCCGCGCTCGGTCTTGCGGACGCTGCGGCGCGGGGCGGAGGCTTTCTTGGTCATGTGCGGGTCGTTCGGTTGGGCGCGCAGTTCAGCGCAGGCCGGTCTCGTTGCGGGCGATCACGAGGCGCCGGATTCCGCCGGCGACTTCGTGGATTTCGGTGATCCTGGCGTCGCGGCGAGCGCTCCAGCGTGCGCCGCCATGGGCGGCGCGCGAGGGCGCGGCGATGGCCGTCCGAGGGTGATGCATCACCGAAGACCGGTCTCGTTGCGGGCGATCACGAGGCGCTGGATTTCGCTGGTGCCTTCGTAGATCTCGGTGATCTTCGCGTCGCGGAAGTAGCGCTCGAGCGGCATTTCCTTGGAATAGCCCATGCCGCCGTGGATCTGCACCGCCTGATGGGTGATCCACATCGCCGCTTCGGAAGCGACAAGCTTGGCGATCGAGGCCTCGTTGGTGAACTTCTGGTCCTCGCCCTTCAGCCAGGCCGCGCGCAGGGTCAGCAGGGTGGCGGCGTCGAGCCGGCACTTCATGTCGGCGATCTTGGCCTGGGTCATCTGGAAGGTGCCGATCGGCGCGCCGAAGGCCTTGCGATCCTTGACGTAGGCCACCGTCGCCTCGTAGGCCGCGCGGGCGATACCCACCGCCTGCGAGGCGATGCCGATGCGGCCGGCATCGAGCACGCCCATCGCGATCTTGAAGCCTTCGCCCTCGGCGCCCAG
>JBIJBH010000359.1:0-4358 GCA_044345315.1 Lysobacteraceae bacterium | reverse complement strand
GGATCGCGGACGCCTATCCCGCGAACGCGGTCAGCCTGCGCGCGGTGGCCGACGGCAATTTCGTCGTCGTCGACCGCAGCGACGGCCGCCAGACGATCATCGCCGAAGTCGATTTCGCCTCCGCGCCGCTGATGCTGTACGAGGGCGCGATCCACATGGTGCAGTCGGTGCCGTATCAGGTCGAACGCTTGGACTGGGAGGGCCGCAAGGCCTTCGTCACCCGCACCCACGTCGATTACTACACCGATGCGATCGACTACACCAAGCTGAAGGTGCTGCAGGGCTTCGAGGGCGTGGTCACCGGCGCCGGCGCCAGTCATTACGGCGAAGTGCACGTGGTTCGCCGCGTCGCCGGCTACAAGAAGATCCGCTACTACACCCACGAGAACATCGGCTACGGGCCGGTGACGCTGCCCGATCTGGAAATGCACACCACCGCGGTGTGGTGGCAACTGCCGCAGGCGGTGCTGGCGCAGCTGTTCCGCTCGCGCCAGGACGCGCTGGACGGATTTCTCGGCGCCGCCGCCGCGCTGCATACGGTGGCGCGGATCGCGGTGATGGCCGACGGCGCCGATCTGCAGAAGGCCGTCGGCAGCGGCGACGGCGCCTGGTTCGCCGCGACCGACGCACGCGGTCGCGGCCGGCTGCGCGGCGGGCCGGAAGGGCATGACGCTCGCGCTGGCCGCGACGCTTCGGCGCAGGACGCCGCCGTCGATGCCGACGAGGCCGCGTTCGTGCCGACCCTGTATCTCTACGACAACCTGCCCGGCGGCATCGGTCTGGCCGAGCCGCTGTGGAAGCGACAGGCCGAACTGGTGCGCGGCGCGATCGCGCTGATCGACGGCTGCGACTGCGGCGCCGGCTGTCCGGCCTGCGTCGGCCCGGTGCTGAGCGAATCGCGGCAGGACGATACGACCACCACGCCCAAGGCGCATGCGCGGCGCGTGCTGATCGCGCTGTCCGCCGCGGAACGCGATTGAGCCCGCGATGACCGCGACCCTCGAACGTCTGCGCAGCCTGCGCCGGCAGGCGGGGCAGGGCGCATCGCCGGCGCTGCGCGCGCCTCCGCACACAGCAGCGCCTGCGGCCGTGCCCGCGCCCGCGGTGCAGACCATCGACGATCTGCGCCGCCTGCTGCGCGTGCGCGCGCCGGCCGCCGCGGCGCGCGCGGCGACGCCGATCGATCGCACGCTGCCCGGCGAGGAGATCGCGCCCGGCTTGCGTCTGATCGAGAGCGTGTTCGCCTGCGATCCGCCGCCCGAGCGTATCAATCTGCATTTCGATCTGCATTTCACCCGCGACGGCGGTGACATCGCCGCGCGCGACGCGCTGTGCTTCGACACCGAAACCACCGGCCTCGCCGGCGGTACCGGCACCCGCGCCTTCCTCATCGGCAGCGCGCGCTGGCGCGACGACGGCCTGCACATCCGCCAGTGGCTGATGACCGCGCTGGCGGCCGAAAGCGCACTGCTGCGCGCCTTCGCCGACAGCCTCGATCCGGCCGCGGTGCCGGTCAGCTACAACGGCCGCAGCTACGACGCCCCGCTGCTCGCCGCGCGCTATCGCCTCGCGCGCCTGCCCGACCCGCTGCCCGGGCGCCCGCACATCGATCTGCTGCACCCCGCCCGCCGTCGCTGGCGCGGACGTTGGGAGAACTGCCGGCTCGCGACCATCGAACGTCGCGTGCTCGGCGTCGTGCGCGAAGACGACCTCCCCGGCAGCGAAGCCCCGGCCGCCTGGCTGCGCCACCTCCGCGGCGGCGACGCCCGCGACCTGCGCCGCGTGGTCGATCACAACCGCCAGGATCTGGTCTCGCTGGCGGGGTTGTTGGTGCATCTGGCGAGCGTCTGCGCCGACTCGCCCGCCCCCTGATCGGCGAGAGCGGCCACCCGTCGCAATCCGTTGCCACAGGCCGCTGCTACACTCGTCCGGCGCCATCCACCACGGACCCCACCCCTGCAGGGAGCGCATATGCGCCCGATCCATCGTTCTGTTCACGATGCCCGCCGCGCCGGCCGTCGATTCCTCCGGATCCTCAGCCTGGTCGCGATCGCCGCGCCCCTGCTCGGCTGCGCGTCGCAGCGCGCCGCCGCCGACACGCCGACCGCTCCATCGGCGGATGCCGCGGCGCTTGCGGCGTTCGTGCCCGCCGGTCATCGCGCAGGCATGAACGCGCAGGGAGACTTCGACGGCGACGGCGATCTCGACGCGCTGCTGGTGATCGAAGCCGAGGGCGAGGATGCGGCCGATGCTCCACGCGCGCTGTTGCTGCTGCGCCGCGATCCCGATCGCCTGCGTCTGGTGCTGGAGAGTCCGCGCGCCGTGCTCTGTCGACGCTGCGGCGGCATGATGGGCGATCCGCTGCAGCAGCTGCGCATCGGCCCCGGCGAATTGGTCCTGCGTTTCGAAGGCGGCTCGCGCGAGCTGTGGTCGAGCGAATTCCGTTTCGTGCAGACGCCCGACCGCACGTGGCGCCTGGACACGATCGTCGCAGGCGGGCTCGATCGCACCGACGGCGCCACCGCGGAGCGCCGTCGCGACGCGCAGTCTTTCGGCGCGATCCCGCTGCAGACGTTCGACCCCGGGGATTTTCCCGCCGACGCGCTGCCCTGAGTCCTGCATCGATACAGAACGTACCTGACTCCATCGCATTCTCGAGAGAACGATCTCCATGCCGACCGAAAACGAACTCCAGATGCTCCGCGCCGCGCGCGCGGCGGGCATGACCTCGCGCGAGGAAATGGCCAATTTCATGGCCCAGATGGGTCACGAGTCCGGCGGCTTCACCCGCCTGGAAGAGAGCTTCCGCTACACCCGCAACATCGACCAGATTCCGGTGCAGTCCGCGCGCCGCGAAGGCGACGAGGCGCTGGAGGCCGCGCGTCTGGCCGCGCTGGACGGTCGCCCGCAGGAATTGGCGCGCCTCATGTACGGCAACCGCATGGGCAACGACGATGTCGGCGACGGCTATCTCTACCGCGGTCGCGGCTACACCCAGCTCACCGGTGAGGACAACTACCGCGCCGCCGGCACCGCGCTGGGTCTCGATCTGGTCAACAACCCCGACCTCGCCGCCAACCGCGACAACGCCCAGCGGATCGCGATCTGGTACTGGCAGGAGCGTGTGCCCCAGGCCGATCGCGACGACGTCTCGCGCGCGACCCGCGCCATCAACGGCGGCGACAACGGGCTGGCCGATCGCCACAACCGCTACGACGCCTGGCATGCCGTGCTCAAGCCCGAATTCGTCGCCGATCTGGATGCCGGACGAGTCCAGGCCGCCGACGGGGTCCGCCCTGCCGGCGGTCGACCGGCGATGGAGGACGGCGCGCTGCGGCGGCTCGAAACCGGGCAGGAAGTCGGTCAGCTCAACGACAACCTCCGCACCCTCGGCATTCGCGCCGATCGCGACCGCGAAGTACCGGCGGGCGAGACCTTCACCCGCCAGACCGAGGAAGCGATCCGCCGCTTCCAGAACGAACACAACCTGCCGGTCACCGGCCGCGCCGACGGCCCCACCCTGGAAGCGATCGAGCGCGCCCTGCAGCGTCAGCGCGACGCGCAGCAGGTCGACCCCAACCAACCGCAGACGCCACCCGCGCCGCAGCGCCGCGGCGATCTGCTGCTCGACGATGCCGCGCATCCGAATCACCGCATGTACGCCAGCCTCTACGGCACCGTCACCGAGCGCGACGCGGCGATCGGGCGCACTCCGGACACGCTCAGCGCGCAACTGTCGGGCGGCCTGACCGTCGCCGCTCGCGAACGCGGCCTGCAGGAGATCGGCTTCTCCCAGTTCAGCCCCGACGGCACCCGCGTGTACATGACCGACACCCGCGACCCCGCCGCTCCCTGGGCGCGCACCGCCGTCGGCGATGTCGCCCAGGCCGTCAACCAACCGCTGGCCGACAGCACCCAGCGCGTCGAGGCGATCAACCGCGACCAGACCCCGCAGCAGACAATCGCCCAGACCCGCGAACAGACCGTCCAGCAGGATGGCCCGGTGGTGCAGGGGCCGCGGATCGTCTGACCGCCCCGCGCCGTCGGGGCGGTGGCCGCTGTGCCCTTGACCCGCGCTTCGCGCTTGCCTTTCGGTCTGATGTCGCAAGCCTGCCTGTCGAGCGGCACCGCTGCGCGGCGCGGTGACACCAGCAAGGAAAGGCGGATCGTTCGCGACAGCGAGCGAAATCAAGGGCCGAGGGAAAAGCCTCGACGATGGCTGCTGTCGAATCGATCAACAGCAGATCCCCCGCCGATCTTCATGCGACAAAATAAAACGCCCGGAGCTTTCGCTCCGGGCGTTTGGTTTGGTGGAGGTGGGCGGAATCGAACCGCCGTCCGAAGGCACTCCATGCCCG
>JBIJBH010000358.1:0-4365 GCA_044345315.1 Lysobacteraceae bacterium | reverse complement strand
GCGCGACGGCAACCTGATCACCGGGCAGCAGAATTTCTCCGGCGCCGAGACCGCGCGCCTCGTCGTCGAAGCTCTGGGGCGCTGACATGGACGTCGCTTCCGCACGCCTCGAAGGCCGCTGCCACTGCGGCGCCGTGCAGGTCTCGATTCCCGCCGACGCCATCGGCGTGGTGGCCTGCCATTGCGACGATTGCCAGAAACTGCACGGCAATTTCTTCGCGATGCTGGTCGTCGATCGCGACGCGGCGCTCTGGTCGGGCAGCGCCGAACGCGCGCGCTACCGGTCTTCGCCGCAGGTCGAACGCAGCTTCTGCCCGCACTGCGGCAGCCGCATCGCCAAGGAGCCCGACGGATCGCCGAAGCTGCTGCTCGCGACCGGCCTGTTCCCGCGCGATCTGCCGCAGCGCCTGATCCGCCACGTTCACACCGACGGCAAACCCGACTGGTACCCGCTTCCGCCGCTCGCGGCATGATGCCCCCATCACCCACGGAGTCCCGCATGACCACCCCGCACATCGCCATCCTCGGCGCCGGCAACGTCGGCGCCGCCCTCGCCCGCAACCTCGTCGCGCTGGGCGAAACCGTCCGCTTCGGCGTGCCCGAGCCCGACAAATACCGCGACCTCGCCGCCTCGCTCGGCGCGCAGGTCGGCAGCGTCGCCGAGGCCATCGACGGCGCCGGGATCGCGATCCTCGCCGTGCCCTACAGCGCCGCGCTCGCCATCGCCGAGCAGGTCGCCGACTGGAACGGCCGCATCCTGATCGACGCCACCAATCCCCTCGCCCCGGGCCTCGCCGGTCTCAGCCTCGGCACCACTACGTCCGCCGCCGAGCAGATCGCCGCCCGCGCCGGCAACGCCCGCGTCGTCAAATGCTTCAACGTCACCGGCGCCGAGAACATGGCCGACCCGCGCGCACTCGACGCCGAAGTCTTCATGCCGGTGGCCGCCGACGACGCCGACGCCCGCACCCGCGTCATCGCGCTCGCGACCCGCATGGGCTTCGACGCGGTCGACGCCGGCCCGCTCAAGGCCGCGCGCTATCTCGAACCCTTTGCCATGACCTGGATCCACCTCGCCTTCGCCGCCGGCCACGGCCGCGCCTGGGCGTTCGCGCGGACGAAACGCCGCGCGTGAGCATCGATGTCGTTGCCGACGCTGACCGCGACGCATGTCGACCGCCTCCCCATCCGTCCTGCGACGTGAAAGGAATGCCGACATGCGCTTTTCCCTTCTCCCCCGGGAGAAGGTGGCCCGCAGGGCCGGATGAGGGTTCGGCACGTTCGACGACGCATCACCCGCGACGCTTACCCGACCCTCTCCCCCGACCCCTCTCCCGGCGGGAGAGGGGAGCAAACGGCGATGCGAACCGCAGCGATCCGGTGCCGCACCGCCGCTTGACCCGCGCCGACGAAATTCCGATGCTTGGTCCGCGCCTCCCGGCGCCCCGCCATGACCGCCCGCCGAGCGCCTGCTCGGACGGCAGGCTCCCCCACTGCGGACAGCCATGACGGCTCACCGGAACGCGCGAAGGCCCGCGCCCGGGCCCGCGCGCTCCCTCGCCCAAGCGAAAGGAGAGTCGGTCATGTCGTACAGCACAGAGCAGATCCGCAACGTGGCCCTGGCAGGCCACCCCGGCGCCGGCAAAACAACGCTTTTCGAAGCCCTGCTGCATGCCGGCGGCGCACTCCAGACGGCAGGCACCATCGAGCGCGGCAGCACCGTCTCCGACCACGACCCGATCGAGAAGGAACGCGGCCACTCCATGGACGCCGCCATCGCCAGCACCGATCACGCGGCGGCTGGTAGACAACTCGTTCACGTCAACCTGATCGACACCCCCGGATACCCCGACTTCCGCGGCCCCACGCTCTCGGCGCTGGCCGCGGTCGAAACCGTCGCGGTCGTCGTCGATGCCGACACGGGCATCGGCTACGGCACCCGGCGGATGATGGAATACGCCCAGGCGCGCAGACTCTGCCGCGTCCTCATCGTCAACAAGATCGACCACGACGGCGCCGCCCTCGGCCACTTGCTCGACGACCTGCGCGAGACCTTCGGCAACGAAGTCCTGCCGCTGAACCTGCCCGCGAACGGCGGCAAGTCGGTGATCGACTGCTTCGGCAACAGCAGCGGCGAGAGCGATCTCGGCCCGGTCGCCGACTGGCACCAGAGGATCATCGACCAGGTGGTCGAGATCAACGAACAGGTCATGGACCACTTCCTCGAAGTCGGCGAAGAAGGCCTCAGCGGCCAGGAACTGCACGACGCCTTCGAGCAATGCCTGCGCGAAGGCCATCTGGTCCCGGTCTGCTTCGTCTCCGCGCGCAGCGGCGCCGGCGTCAAGGAACTGCTCGACATCGCCGAGCGTTTGTTCCCGCATCCGGGCGAAGCCAACCCGCCGCCCTTCGTCAAAGGGACCGGCGACGACGCCGCCCCGGTCGATTGCCGCCCCGACCCCGCCGACCACGTCATCGCCGACGTGTTCCGCATCGTCAACGACCCCTTCGTCGGCAAGCTCGGCATCTTCCGCGTCTACCAGGGCACGGTGAAGAAGGATATCCAACTGTTCGTCGACGACGGCAAGAAACCGTTCAAGGTCGCGCACCTGTTCAAGCTCAAGGGCAAGGACCACGTCGAGATCGAACGCGCCGTGCCCGGCGACATCGCCGCCGTCGCCAAGATCGACGAACTGCACTTCGACGCCGTGCTCCACGACAGCCACGACGAGGACCACATCCACCTCGCCCCGCTGGACTTCCCGAAACCGATGTTCGGTCTCGCGGTCGAAGCCGCCAGCAAGGGGCAGGAGCAGAAACTCTCGATCGCCCTGCACAAGCTGGCAGAGGAAGATCCCTGCTTCCACACCGAGCACGAAGTCGAGACCAACGAGACCGTGATCCGCGGCCTGTCCGACCTGCACCTGCGCATCAACCTGCAGCGCCTGAAGGACCGCTACGGCGTCGAAGTGAAGACCCGCCCGCCGCGCATCGCCTACCGCGAAACCGTGTCCGCCAACGCCGAAGGCCACCATCGCCACAAGAAACAGACCGGCGGCGCCGGCCAGTTCGGCGAAGTCTTCCTCCGCATCGAACCCCTGCCCCGCGGCGGCGGCTTCGAATTCCTCGACGAAGTGAAAGGCGGCACCATCCCCGGCCAGTTCATGCCCGCCGTCGAAAAAGGCGTGCGCCAGGTCCTCGCCAGCGGCGCCATCGCCGGCTACCCGCTGCAGGATGTCCGCGTCATCGTCTACGACGGCAAACACCACCCCGTCGACAGCAAGGAAGTCGCCTTCATCGCCGCCGGCAAGAAAGCGTTTCTGGATGCGATCGCCAAAGCGCGGCCGCAGGTGCTGGAACCGATCGTCGATCTGGAAGTCGCCGCGCCCGAACAGCACATGGGCGATATCAGCGGCGGGTTGTCGTCGAAACGGGCGCGGATCAACGGTACCGATTCACTGCGCGGCGGCGAGATCGTCGTGAAGGCGCAGGTGCCGTTGTCGGAACTGGAGGGGTATGCGGCGGAGTTGAAGTCCGTGACTGCGGGACGTGGGCGGTATTCGTTGGAGTTCAGTCATTATGAGCCGGTGCCGGGGGGGGTGCAGTCCAGGTTGATCGAGGGTTATAAGCCTAGGCATGAGGAGGAGTGAGGGTTGAGGGGAACAGGGATGGGCAGGCATATCGCATAACAATTGCTGCCTCTACCGTAGCTGAAATCAATCAAGAAACGGATGAATGAAAACCCGATAATCTCAAAAACTCTGTACTCATCAATGCACCAAAAGAGATTCCAGAAAGATAGATTTTGTCTTGCAATAAATCGAATAATCATTCATGGAAACTATGAAAAAAATGCCGATGCAAATGGCTAGCCTAGGCTAGCCATTTCGTTTATAAAGAAAATCACTAGACATCCAATGGGGAAGGATGCGTGGCCACATTTACGGTTTACTTGCTGCGAGAAAATATCGCTCGGGCAGAAGATGGCCTCGTCGCTGGCGCGAGAATGCATGAAGTAAGGGATCGAAATTCAGTCTATGGACGACTTTTTGTAAAACAAAACAGAGCGAAATCCCCAAAATGGGCTGATCTATTTAATCCCTACGTACCCCGCGATCAACTTGGTCTTGTGCAATCTGCCGCTGCAGTTTTTGTTGTTCCTGTCGACGGTCGTCTTTTTGCTTTGACATTCGGGCAAGGGCGATTTTTGCTCCATCCGGATGCATATGAGGAGAGATTTGGCCTCGTCGTCACGCTGAATTCAATCGAGTCTGATGCGCTCCGGAGTCTGGACAAGCGCGCATTTGTTGATGACCAAAATAGCCGTGTGCAGACAAGCCAAGCCGCAGCGGCCGTCAGTTTCGGGCT
>JBIJBH010000357.1:0-4369 GCA_044345315.1 Lysobacteraceae bacterium | reverse complement strand
TCCGTTATCTGCAGATGGATGTCTTCGCCGACCGCCCGGGCGCTGGCAACCCGCTGGGCGCCGTGCTCGACGGCGAGCGTTTCGATCCGGCGCGGATGCAGGCCTTCGCGGCCTGGACCAACCTGTCCGAAACCATCTTCCTGCTGCCGCCGACCACGCCAGCGGCCGACTACCGCGTGCGCATCTTCACACCTCGCCAGGAACTTCCCTTCGCGGGGCATCCAAGCGTCGGCGCGGCCTGGGCCGCGTACGAGGCGGGTCGGGTGGCTCCGGACAAACATCAGCTGGTACAGGAATGCGCGGCCGGCCTGCTGCCGGTGCAGGTGGATGCGATCGGCGACCTGCGCTTTCCGAATGTCCGCGCGCCTCGCGCCCGCCGGATCGGCGGCGCCGAGCTGGCGCCGACGCTGCTGGCCGCGGCCTCATCGAACATGACGCTCGGCGAGGCCCCACCCGCGCTGTGGGACAACGGGCCGCGCTGGTGGCTGCTGGAGCTGGCCGATGCCGACGCGGTGCGTCGGCTGCGTCCGGATCACGCCGCGATCGCGGCCCTGACCATCGCCACCGGCGCCGTTGGCCTTGCGGTGCACGCGCCAGACTCGAATGCCGGCGTCCACCTCGCGGTGCGCGCCTTCTGCCCGGCCGACGCGATCCTCGAAGACCCGGTGACCGGCAGCGCCCAGGCCGCGATCGCGGCTGCGCTGGCCGAGGCCGGCCGCCTGCCGGGCCAGGGCGGCCACTACGTCGGCAGCCAGGGTCGGGAGATGGGCCGCGACGGACGGGTGCGGGTGTGTGTGGATGGTGATGGGGAAGTCTGGATCGGCGGGGCAGTCCAGCCCGTCATCCGCGGTACGGTCGTCTGGTGAAACGGTGTTCCCCATGCCGGCGTTTCATTGGCATCAGCCGCAGGCGCGGCCTCATTGCCAGCAGCGCGTCGAGACATGGGGGGCCGGATCGGCGGCGCAGTCCAGCCCGTCATCCGCGGCACCGTTCTGTGGTGAGCAAGTGCCCTTTGAACCGGCGCTTCATTCGCGTCAGCCGCATGCGCGGCCTGATTCGCGCGGTGCGCGAGGGCGGGTGAAGCTCCGGACCCGATCGCTCGCGATGGTCATCTGCTGATGCCGACAGCGCATCCCCCTGCGGCGCCATCGCTGCTACCCTGCCCGCCCCTCCCCCGAGCCCCCGCCGATGTCCGTACGCCGCTACGTCCAGGTCGATGTCTTCGCCGATCGCCCCGGGGCCGGCAATCCACTGGCGGTGGTGCTCGATGCCGAAGGATTGACCGACGCCGAGATGCAGGCGATCGCGAAATGGACCCGGCTGCCGGAAACCACCTTCGTGCTGCCGCCGCTCGACGACGCGGCCAGCTATCGCATCCGCATGTTCAGCCCGCGCCGCGAGGTGCCGTTCGCCGGCCACCCCAGCGTCGGCACCGCGCATGCGGTGCTCGAAGCCGGGCTGGCGACGCCGAAGGACGGCCTGCTGGTCCAGGACGGCATCGCCGGCCGGCTGCCGCTGCGCGTGACCGGCGAAGGCGGCACGCGCACGATCGCGGTGCGCACCCCGCGCGCCAGCGTGCGCGAGATCGCCGACGCGAACGACCCGCGCCTGCGCGACGTGCTGGCCGACCTGCCGCTCGGCCGCCTGCCGCCCGCGCTGATGGACGGCGGCCGGCGCTGGTGGCTGGCCGAACTCGAAAGCGAGACCGCGCTGCGCGCCGCGACCCCGCCGTGGGAAGCGATCGGCCGGCTCGCGCAGTCCACCGACAGCATGGGCCTGTGCGTCTACGCGCGCAGCGACGACCCGGTCTACTACCTCGCCGTGCGCGCCTGGGTCGGCGCGCCGGCGCAGTTCGAGGACGCCGCCTCCGGCGCCGCCAACGCCACCCTCGCCGCCTGGCTGGCCTCGCAGGACGCCCTGCCCGGCGACGGCGGCTTCTACCGCATCAGCCAGGGCCGCGAAGTCGGCCACGACGCGATCATCGAACTCACCGTCGACGATGCCGGCGATGTGTGGTCGGGCGGACGGGTGTGCACGGTGGTACGGGGCGAGATCGACTGGCGCTGAGTTCGCCCGGGCCACGAACGCGCTGGACCGCGGCTCACTTCAATCTGCGCAGCGCCACCAGCAGCAGGACATACAGCGCGAGCACTCCGATCAGCGCCAGGTACCAGAGCGACACATCGGTGTCGTAGTACAGCGCATGCGCGACCACGAACACGGGAAACGCGCAAGCGCCGACAGCGGCGAGGCGGCTGCGCGCCAACAGCATCGCCGATGCGGACAGGGTGCATATCGGCTGGAGCACGATCAGCGGCCTGTGCAGGGCTGCGAGCACCTCCGAATAGCGCGCGTCCAAGGCATCCGCGAGGGCGAGGACCCCGATGCTCAGCACCAGCAGCCCATGGGCCGCATACAGCATCGCCGGCACGCCGAACATCAGCGCATCGGCGAATGTGAGCCTGCGGGCCGATGCGTCCCGGATCACCGCCTGCGGCGGCGCGTAGGGATTGTTCACCCGAACCGCCCCAACGGCGCCCCCGCCAGCAGATGCATATGGACCTGGAACACCGTCTGCCCGCCGTGGTCGTTGCAGTTCATGACGACCCGATAGCCATCCTCGGCGAAGCCCTGGGCCTTCGCGTAGTTCGCGGCGGCGACGGCGAGGCGACCGACGATCACGGCCTGATCCGGCGCCACGTCGTTGAGGGTCGGAATCGTGACCTTGGGGACGAACAGCACGTGCACCGGCGCCTGCGGGGCGATGTCCTTGAACGCGATGATCTCGTCGTCCTCGTACACGATGGTCGCGGGAATCTCGCGGCGGATGATCCTGTGGAAAATGGTGTCCGACATGGCCTGCTCCTGTGGCGATGGCGGGATTGTACGCACGGGCGCACCGCGCCGGCCATGCGCGCGGGGCCATCGTCCCGGCAGCCCCGTGCCGACACCATTGCGCCGCACCCACGATTCGGGCGAAGGTTGCGCCTGTCGCCAAGCCCCTGCCCCGATGAAACGCTTCGCCCTCGCCGACGCCCCCTTCGAGATCGCCCCGCTGCGTGCGCGCCTGCTCCGCGCCGAGGCCGGCGCCTACGCCAGCTTCGAGGGCTGGGTCCGCAACCACAACGACGGCCGCGCCGCGCTCGGCCTGCGCTACGACGCCTACGTCGCGCTGGCCGAAACCGAGGGCGAGGCGATCGTCGCCGACGCGCTGCGGCGTTTCGCGATCGCCGATGCCGCCTGCGTGCACCGCATCGGCGATCTGGCCGTCGGCGATCTCGCGGTGTGGGTCGGGGTCAGCGCCGCGCACCGCGATGCCGCCTTCGCCGCCTGCCGCTGGATCATCGACGAGGTCAAGGCGCGGGTGCCGATCTGGAAACACGAGCGCTACGCCGAGGGCGATGCGGCGTGGCTGCATCCGCAGCCTGACGATCCCTGATCGATTGCTTCAACTCGCGAGAGCGACCTGCGCCTTGATCTTCTGAGAGTATCGCACTAGCTCTTTGCAGAAACTCTGTTGCCGTCAATAAGTCGCTGAATCTGCCTTACGAACACCTGGGTGTCCAAGAAGTAATTCGGATAAGCCTTCCGAAGAAGCTCAACCGGACCAGCTGAGACGAGCACAGCTTCGATTGACTCGCCAGCTTTAGTTCTTGCTTCAATCGCGGCATATGCCAAGCTTGCCTCTTCGAGCTTTGACACAGGGAACGGCCTGATTCTCAGCGTTCGATTGGCTGAGTCAAGAATAATAAGATGATATCCGCCTGTCCCTCGCTCTGTGGTTATTCGATCTGCCGCAATCGCGAAACCGCTGAGCTTATCAAGAACACGAAGGCGCTTCTCGGATTCGAAGAGACGCTCATGAATCTGCTGCGCAGTACAATTTTCAAATCCTGGAACCGGAGTTGTTTTCTCAAGGTCCGCTAGCGCAGCGCCCGCAATCGAGAAAAAATCTCGCCATTGATCTTCTCCATGACCGGACTTGAGTGCTTGACCAAGAAATGTCCCCATTGTTTCAACTGCTGTAGCCCATGCATGCTGAAGCCGAGTTCGGATCTGAAGCTCAAGCGAGAGCCCATCGTATTCAGGAGCGATAGGATTGGCATACCTGTAAATCAAATGGATTCCTCGGTACCCATCAGCCTTGGGAGTTGCTAGGTAGTCTTTTGAGGAGACGAGCTCGTGCGAAAACTTTGACCCCCTGTATGAGCCTTCAAGTTTTCGTACGCGCGCGATTGACGAGACCACCGCCCTTAGCAGGCTGTTGAAATTTGACCCGATAGCGGGGGCATTTTCGTAATTCCGGCTTGTCTGCGGGCGATTCCGGCGGAGCATACGCTCCGGAATCTGGTCTTCCTCGGCCCTATCG
>JBIJBH010000356.1:0-4371 GCA_044345315.1 Lysobacteraceae bacterium | reverse complement strand
TTATATCTTCGTCCCAAAAAAAACCATTTCCCCTATCGCCATGAGAAGAAATGTGGATTTCTCGATCTTCATAGGGCCTGAGGGTTCGTATGGAGTGATTACAGGTGTGCTGGAAGTTCCAGGCGCAGTGACAGAGGGCGGCACTGTTTCTATTTCTTCTGGCAGTGGCGGCAATATTCTGCCGCCACTTGATGGGTTTGATGGTCAGCTTAAGGTTGAGAAGATCGTATTCGGGACGGATTTGGGTATCGAGGACACCATGGTTTTCGAAGATTTGGTGTTGGGCAGCGAAAAAGATGCCGAAATATTAGTCGGCTACCTTGAGTCTGAATTCGATCTCTTTTTCATCCGCAATGGGAGTTTCTAGAGACTGTCAATAGAACCCTCGGGGCTGTCAAGAAAACTTGTGTCACTGCCATCGACATTCAGGCGGCGAGCGGCGGAATCCGCTCGTCGCCGCATGCGATGTGAAACGCCTCAGTCCATTCCCAACGCGGCCAACAACCGCCGGAACCAGCTCTGGCGATCGCGTTCCTGCGCGCGCAGGGTGCGTGAGGTTTCGCGCATGGAATCGCCGTAGGCGGGCTGCGGGTGGGCGGGGAGGTTCGCCATGGCCTGCAGGTCGCTGGCGACGTACTGCGGCGATAGATCGCTGCCCTGGAAGATGCCCAGCGGCGTGTAGCCGGTGTAGCCGGGGAAGATGTCGCCGAGGCGGTTGTTGCGCATGCGCCGGATCAGCAGTTCGGAGAACACGCGACGGAAGTCGGTGGTGACCGGGATGTCGCCGAAGTAGGGCGAGAGCACCTGCGGGTCGAGGCCGAGCCACTGGCCGTAGATGCGGCGGCCGTTGACCGGGCCGCCCAGCACGAGCAGTGGGTTGCCATAGCCGTGGTCGGTACCGGCGCTGCCGTTCTGACGGACGCGGCGGCCGAATTCGGACTGCACGATCACGGTGACGCGGCCCATTTCGCCGGTGGCGTTGAGTTCGTTGTAGAAGGCGGTGAGCGCCTGCGAAAGCTCGGCGATCTTGTTCTGGTAGAAGTGGAAGCCGGTGCCGGCGCTGCCCTGCGATTCGTGAGTGTCCCAGCCGCCGAGGTCGAGCGCGGCGTAACGCAGGCCGAGATTGAAGCGGATCGACTGCGCGACGGTCCACAGCTGCCGCGCGAAGGTCGAGGTCGGCCAGCTCACCGGTGCGGTGGGCAGTGTGGAGGTATAGCCCTGTTGCGCGATCAGCCGCATCGAGGCGTCCGCGCGCTGGCCGGCGACTTCGACGCCGGTCTGGCCCGCCCACAGGCTGGCGATGGTCTCGGTGACGCCACGCGTGCCCGCCGGCATGCCGGTGCGGTATTCGCGCCACTGCGAGGCGCCGGAGCTGAGCGAGAAATCGCTCGGGCTGGGCATCGACAGCGCTTCGGTGGAACCGCGCAGATTGGCCGGCTGACGGCTGGCGACGGCGAGCATCGGCATGGCGCTGGCGAGATCGCCGGTCGGGCGGGTCTGCCAGGCGCGGGTGATCCAGCCGGTGGTGGCGATCAGATCGCCGGGCGTGCCGAGGTCGAGGAAGGCCTGGGCATCGAAATGGCTGCGGGTGACCACGGTCGGCATGCCGCAGCACTGCACGATTGCGAGCTTGCCGAGGTTCCAGATCTCGTGCAGGCCGACCGCCGAGGGATGCAGGCCGAAGCCGGTGGCGCTGCCGTTGGCGAGGGTCAGCGGCAGCGCGCTGAAATCGCCGCTGGCGGCGATGCGCAGGGTCGGCCGCGCTTCTTCGTAGAAGCTGCGGTCGTTGCCGGACACCGGCGGCACCAGATTCAGGCCGTCGATGCCGCCGCGCAGGAACACCATCACCACGGTGTCGAAGGGGTTTTCCGCGGCGAAGGCTTCCTGCGCGAACAGCATGGTCGGGCCGGCCGCGGCGATCGCCGCGCCAGCGCTGCAGCCCTTGAGGAATTCGCGGCGATCCAGATGCGGGGTCGTCATGGCATCACCTCAGCGGCTCATGAATTCGGGGGAGATCAGGATCATCGACACCATGCTGCGCAGGCGCTGCAGGTTGTAATGACGTTTGAGGTCGCTGGTCGCGGACGTGTCGGTGTCGGTGATGACGTAGGTCGCAGGGTCGCCGTTCTGGGCCATGAACGCGACCAGTACCTGCCGCCGCGACGCGGGAGGGAGATAGCCAAGGATCCGGCGGCACCAATAGTCGACCAGATTGTTCGCGGTCCACACCGGCACGTTCGCGCGGCTGAGTGCGACGATCGGCAGCAGCGGGGTCTGCGCGGTGTCCGTATCCAGGGCCTCGGTGAGCCAGCTCAGCATCCGCCAGGTGCTGACCATGTTGTTCGAACCGGACCAGTTCACGCCCATGTCCGGATAACCGTTCGGGGCGGCCCAGTCGTAAGGCGCATGCCCGGTGGTGGCGAGCCGGCTCATGAAGTCGTTGCTGCGGCTTTCGCTGATGCCCTTGATCGTCCAGTCGCTGCCGCAGGTGCGCAGCGCGGCGGCCATCAGTTCGAAGGGGCGGCGGTTCTTCATGCCCCAGCTGTGGATGAAGGCATCCGACAGCAGGATGTGGCGCAGGGTCAGCGCGATCTGGTTGGGCTGCTGCCAGTTGGTCCGGAACACTGCGGCGGCGCTGTCGACCAGCGACTGCGGCGGTCGATCGGAGATGAAGCGCCGGATCAGCTTCCTGCAGATGAATTTCGCGACCCGCGGATGGCTGGCGAGGCGGTCGAGGATGTCGCGACCGTCCTTCATCGCCGGCTGTTCGGGATTGATGTACATGCCCAGCACCAGCTTCGGTCCGGCGTCGTGCATCGCCTGGCGATAGACGAAGGTGCCGTCGTTTTCGGTGGAAGGCCCGTTGCGGCCGTCCTTCACTGTCCAGCCGGTGAACGCGGCGGCGGTGTCGTACACGTCCAGATCGGTGTAGCCGATCGGATAGGTCGGGTCCTCCGGCGCCGGCGGCACCTGGAAGGGATTGACGAAGCCCAGATAGTTCTCGGCGCCGAAGGTGTGCAGCTCCAGCAGCTCGCGCGCGAAGTTCTCGTTCGGGCCGGAGCGCGAATTGCTGGCGTTGTTGAGGTAGTAGAGCATCGCCGTGCTCTGCGCCACCGCTTCGAGCATCGCCCGGAAATTGCCGAACACGTTGGCGCGGATCACGTCGCGGTTGTAGTGCACGTACACCGGCTGCGCGGCGGAGGTGCCGATCGCGACGTTGAAATGGTTCTGCCAGAAATCGACCATCGTCTCCTGCAGTTGCCGGCGCGAGTACACCGCGCGCACCAGCGCCGCGCGCTGGGTTTCGCGGGAGGGCGCCGAGCTGTCGGTGGTGACGATGCGATGGTCGGCCCACAACTGGGTCAGCGACTTGTTCAGCGTGGTGTAGCCGGCGCCCGCGAGCCGCGCTTCGAGCGCGCTGTCGTCGATCGCGGCGGGGTTGAGCTGCTGATCGACGAAGGCGGTGAGCCGGGCGGTGTCGTTCGCGCCCAGGGCGTTGAATTCGGCGATGGAGGCGGCGGTCGCGCCGGCGGTGAGGTGGTTCAGCACGCGCACCGCGAACGGCGGGTTCGGCAGGGTCACCAACTGCGGTTGCGAGATCTGCGCGCTGCCGGGGCCGGCCAGGATCGGTCTGCGCCCGGGCGCGGCCGGCGCCTGCGCGGCGGACGTCGTGGCGGCACCTCCGGTCGTATCTTCAGTCGCGTCGTCCGCCCCCGCGCGGGGCAGGCGCAGCGGCTGGAACCGGAATCTGCCGACGATGCCGTTGCGGCGCGCGATCTCCGCGAACAGTTGGCGGCGTCGGGACACGGACAGCGTCGGTCGGGGCATGACGTGGACTCCGGTGTGAGATGGGCAGGTTGACGTGGAGGCAGGTGGTGTCGGGAACACGCGGGACGGCGAGCGCGGCGGCGTCGCCGCGCTGCGCCGGATCGCTCAGTGCAGGCCCAGCGCCGCCAGCAGGCGCCGGAACCAGCTTTCGCGGTCGCGGGCCTGCGCGCGCACGGCGCGCGAACTTTCGCGCATCGAATCGCCGTAGGCGGGCTGCGGGTTGGCGGGGAGATTGGCCATCGGGCGCAGGTCGCCGGCGACGTACTGCGGCGCGAGATCGCTGCCCTGAAAGATGCCCATCGGCGCGTAGCCGGTGTAGCCGGGGAACACGCTGCCGAGGCGGTTGTTGCCCATGCGCCGGATCAGCATTTCCGAGAACACGCGGCGGAAGTCGGTGGTGACCGGCAGGTCGCCGAAGTAGGGCGAGAGCACCTGCGGATCGAGACCGAGCCACTGGCCGTAGAAACGCCTGCCGTTGACCGCGCCGCCCATCACCAGCAGCGGATTGCCGTAGCCGTGGTCGGTGCCGCCGCTGCCGTTCTG
>JBIJBH010000355.1:0-4379 GCA_044345315.1 Lysobacteraceae bacterium | reverse complement strand
CGGGTCCAACCCCAGGATTCGCCCTGACGGCAGGCGGTGTCGGAGAGGGTGCGGATCAATTGCGGTGCGCCGCGGCTGGCGTCCCAGGGGCAGACGCGATAGCGGCCGTTCTCGCTGGAGCAGGTGACGCTGTATCCGTCGCCGGCGCCGGGCGGGTTGCCCTCCTGGATGCGGAAAATGCCGCGGCAGCCGCCGCTGACCCAGAGCGCGCCGTCGCGCAGACCGAAGGTGTTGCCGAGCGAGCACGGCGCACCGGGCAATTGCTGGACCACGATCGGGGTGCCGTAGAGGCCGCTGCCGCACTGGCGCCGGCTGCCGTCGAGGCTTTCGCAGCGGATCTCTTGGGCGGACCCGCCGCCGTCATGGGTGGCCGCGAACACCGCGCGGCAACCGCCGCTGACCTGGACTTCGCCGCGCCGGCTCCACCAGTTGCGGCCGGCGACGCAGGGCGTGGACGAGAGTTGCCGCAGCAGGCGCGATTCCAGGCGCCACGGCGTCGGGCAGGTGCGCATGCGGCCGTCGGTGCTTTCGCAGCGGACCTCGCCGCTGGTCTGTTCGTAGGCCATCGCGAACGTGGCACGGCAGCCGTCGACGACCACGACCTGCCCGGGATTGCTCCACCAGCTCTGGCCTTCGATGCAGGGGCGGCCCGAGTGCTGGCGCACCAGCCGGGATTCGCCGCGCCACGGCGTGGGACAGGCGCGCTGGCGGTTGTCGGTGCTATCGCAGCGGATTTCGCCGGCGGAGGTGGTCTCCAGCGGCGCGAATTCGCCGCGGCAGCCGCCCCAGACCCGGATCTCGCCCTGCGCGGCGGACCAGTTGGTCCGTTCGACGCAGAGGGTGGAAGAGAGCTGGCGCACCAACTGCGCGCCGCCCGACCAGGGCGTGCGGCAGGTGCGCTGGCGGCCGTCCGTGCTTTCGCAGCGGAGGGTGCCCGCGGACTGCGGATCGCTGATGCCCTGGCCCTGCAGCGACTCGGCGATGTCCTGCTGGATCCGGCTGAAGGTCCAGCGCGAGAACCTGACCTGATCGAGATAGAAGCGCATCTGGTCGTCGGGGATGCCGCGCCCGCCGGAGCGTTCGCGGTATTCCAGATCGATGACCCGGCGCTGGTCGGCCTCGGGCAGCTCCCAGAGCCGTTCCGGGGCGTAGGCCTTGGCGGGCACCGTGTTGGCGGCGGCATCCTGGGCCGTGACGGCCAATGGAACGGCGACGGCCACGGACGCCACAGCGGCGAGCATGAGCGTGCGCAGCAGACGAGAACGCGACAGCGACGGGGTTTTCATCTCGGCAGTTCCTTGGCTCGGGGGCGGGTCGCAGCAGGGCCGCCCGGACGGACGACACCGCTTCCGGCCGCCGCAACCGCTAAAATGCGCGGTCTCCGGCAGACGCCGGACGATCCTACACCCGGAGTCCCCCCATGCGTACCCACTTCTGCGGCCTCGTCGACGAGGCCCTGATCGGCCAGACCGTCTCCCTTTGCGGCTGGGTCAACAAGGCCCGCGTCCAGAGCCATCAGGTCTTCGTCGATCTCCGCGACCATGAGGGGATCGTGCAGGTATTGGTCGAGAGCGACCAGCCCGAACTGTTCGCGCAGGCCTCCGCGCTCGGCGCCGAGGACGCGGTGCGCGTGACCGGCACGGTGCGCGCGCGCTACGCCGCCAACGACAAGATCCGCACCGGCAAGGTCGAGATCGTGCCGACGACCATCGAAGTGCTGAACAAGGCCGAGCCGCTGCCGTTCCACGCCCACGAGAACCCGGGCGAGGAAGTGCGTCTGACGTACCGCTATCTCGATCTGCGCCGCCCCGAGATGCAGACCATGATGCGCACCCGCATCAAGCTGGTGCAGGCGCTGCGCCGCTGGCTCGACGCGCGCGGCTTCCAGGACATCGAAACCCCGATCCTCACCAAGGCCACGCCCGAAGGCGCGCGCGACTTCCTGGTTCCGGCGCGGATGCATCCCGGCGAGTTCTACGCCCTGCCGCAGTCGCCGCAGCTGTTCAAGCAGATCCTGATGATGGCCGGCTTCGACCGCTACTATCAGATCGCGCGCTGCTTCCGCGACGAAGCGCTGCGCGCCGACCGCCAGCTCGAATTCACCCAGCTCGACATGGAGTTCGCGTGGGTGAGTGAACGCGACGTGCAGGACACGGTCGAGGACATGATCCGCGAGGTGTTCCGCGAGGTGATGGGTGTGGAGCTGGCGAACCCGTTCCCGCGCATGACCTATGCCGAAGCGATGCGCCGCTACGGTTCGGACAAGCCCGACCTGCGCTTGTCAGATGTTTTCGATCTGATCGATATCGCCGATTTGGTTCGAAACTGCGAGTTCAAGGTCTTCACCGATTGGGCTAACGACGAGGCTGGCCGCGTGATCGCCTTGCGCGTGCCTGGCGGCGCTAAGCTGAGCCGCAAGCAGATCGACGACTTTGCGGCGCACGCCGCTAAGTATGGTGCCAAGGGTTTGGCGTGGATGAAGATCGATGATGCGGAGAAGGGGCGCGAAGGCATTACTTCTCCGATTGCAAAATTTCTCGACGACGCCGTGCTCTCAGCCATCATTACACGAGTCGGAGGAACGACCGGTGATCTGTTGTTCTTTGGCGCAGGCCCATATCTGAAAGCGTCCGAATTCATGGGTGCGGTGCGTCTGCGCTGCGGTCACGAAACGCTTTTCGGAGTTGTAGATGCTGCGGCCAAAAACACGCACCGAAAAGATTGGAAGCCACTTTGGGTTACGGATTTCCCGATGTTCGAATGGGACGAGGAGTCGCAGCGCTACATGGCCCTGCATCATCCGTTCACCGCGCCGGCGGTCGATGACGAGGCCAATCTGCGCGCCAACGCCGCCACTGCGGTGTCGCGCGGCTACGACATGGTGCTCAACGGCAACGAGATCGGCGGCGGTTCGATCCGCATCC
The DNA here is from genome assembly GCA_044345315.1 of Lysobacteraceae bacterium. Taxonomy (GTDB): domain Bacteria; phylum Pseudomonadota; class Gammaproteobacteria; order Xanthomonadales; family Xanthomonadaceae; genus Lysobacter_I. The sequence goes on along the minus strand of JBIJBH010000355.1, from coordinate 1,455 downwards.
ATCGCCCGTCGATGCAGAGCGCGGTGTTCGATCTGCTCGGCATCGGCCGCGAGGAAGCGGAACTGAAGTTCGGCTTCCTGCTCGACGCGCTGAAGTACGGCGCCCCGCCGCACGGCGGCATCGCCTTCGGCATCGACCGCATCGCCGCGCTGATGGCCGGCACCGAATCGATCCGCGACGTGATCGCCTTCCCCAAGACCACCACCGCGCAGTGCCTGATGACCGGCGCGCCGTCGCCGATCCCGGACGCGCAGTTGGCCGAAGTGCATGTGCAGGTGCGCCCGGCCGAGACGTGATGCATGCCCTGGTAGAGCGGCCTTCAGGCCGCTGCTTTTCGCTCCATGCCGAAACGGCAGCGGGCTGAAGCCCGCTCTACCGATCCTGAAACGAGGGTATTCGCGATGACCTATGCCATCCGCCGCGCCACCCCCGCCGACGCCGAACGCGTCGCCGCGCTCGCGTGCCGCAATTTCACCGAGACCTTCGGCCATCTGTATCCGCCGGAGGATCTCGATCACTTCCTGCGCACGAATTACATCGCCGAGACCCAGCGCGCCGCGCTGGAGGATCCGCGCCAGGCGATCTGGCTGCTGGAGGACGGCGACGAGGCGATCGGTCACATCTACGTCGGCCCGTGCAAGCTGCCGCACGCCGACGTGCGCGAGGGCGACGGCGAGATCAAGCGCCTGTACATCCTCGCCCGCGCCCACAACGGCGGCTGGGGCGCGAAGCTGATGCAGGTCGCGATGGACTGGCTGCTGGCCGACGGCCCGCGCACGCTCTGGGTCGGCGTGTGGAGCGAGAATTTCGGCGCCCAGCGCTTCTATGGCCGTTACGGGTTCGAGAAAGTCGGCGAGTACCTGTTCCCGGTCGGCCAGACCAACGATCACGAATTCATCCTGCGCCGTCCGGCCTGACCCGCCTCGCGCCCCCTGCCATCGGTGGGGGTTGCCGGCGGCGACGGTCGTGCCCATGTCGCCGGACAGGTCGCCTCCTCTCCGGCGAAGGATCCCGCAGCGCATGGCCTCGACTCTCCCGGTTCTCCTCGTCCACGGCATCTGGAACGCGCGCCACTGGCTGGCGCCGTTCGCCCTGCGGCTGCGCCGGGAGGGTCTGGCGCCGCGGCTGTTCGGCTACGACAGCATCCTGCGCGAGCCCGAGCAGGCCGGCGAACGCCTGATCGCGCACCTGCGCCGGCATCCCGTCGAGTCGCTGGTCGGGCACAGCCTCGGCGGGCTGGTGATCCTCGAAGCCCTGCGCCGGGAGCCCGGCCTGCCGGTCAAGCGGGTGGTCTGCCTCGGCTCGCCCCTGCGCGGCAGCGCGGTGGCGGCGGCGATCGGCGGGCGTCCGCCGCTGTCGCTGGCGCTGGGCCGCAGTCGCGACCTGCTCGAACGCGGCTGCCCGCCCTGGAAGGGCCCGGCCGAGGTCGGGGTGGTCGCCGGCGACCACGCCCGC
>JBIJBH010000354.1:0-4397 GCA_044345315.1 Lysobacteraceae bacterium | reverse complement strand
ACCGCATCACGATGAGGCGATGAGAACCACCATCGACCTGCCCGACGACCTGCACCGGATCGTCACCAGTCTGGCCCGCCACACCGGGCGCAGCCTCGGCCAGACCGTGGCCGAGCTGCTGCGGCGCGGCCTCGCCGCCGACGAGCCGGGGCGGGTCGGCGAAGCGCCGGCGGTCTACCGTGTGCACCCGCAGACCGGGCTGCCGGTGGTGGCCTCGCGCCAGCCCCTGACCGAGGACGACGTGAAGTCGCTGGACGACGATCCGCGGGACGACGGCGGGTCCGAAGACGCCCGGCGGGGCGACGCCGCGTGACCACCCTGCTCGACGGCAATGTGCTGGTGGCGCTGATCGACCGTTCGCATGTGCATCACGCCGCCGCGGTGGCGTGGTTCGACCGGCACGTCGGGCGTCATCCCGGCAGCGACGAAGGCGGCTTCGCGACCTGCCCGATCACCCAGGGCACCCTGCTGCGCCTGCTGCTGCGCTTCGGCGCGGTCGCCGACGCTGCCGCTGCGGTCGCGGTGCTCCGCGGCATCACCGCGCATCCCCGCCACCGTTTCTGGGCCGACGACCTGGACTACGCGGACATCGCCTGGACCGGCGTACTCGGCCACCGCCAGGTCACGGATGCCTATCTCGCCGCGCTGGCGCGGCAACACGACGGCCGTCTGGCCACCTTCGACCGTGGCCTCGCCGCCCTGCATCCGGATGTGGCCGTCGCGATCGACGTCTGACGGACGGCTCACGATCGACGCCTGAACCACCCGTCGAAGACGGCCGATCGGCCTTCCGGTCATCGCCGCACGCGCTGCGGATGCAACCATGTCGCTGGTCATCGTCCGGTCACAAAAGTGTCGTCTACTGTGCATCGCGCCCCGCAGGCCTGCCCGCGGGGTTTCCCGCAGCGGCCCGACGCCCGAAATCCACATGCAGAAGCGCATCCTCATCGTCGACGACGAACCCGCGATCCGCGACATGGTCGCCTTCGCCCTGCGCAAGGGCGAATACGAGCCGGTCCATGCCGGCGACGCGCGCGAGGCGCAGTCGGCGATCGCCGAGCGCGTTCCCGACCTGATCCTGCTCGACTGGATGCTGCCCGGCACCAGCGGCCTGGAGCTTGCCCGGCGCTGGCGCCGCGAATCGCTGACCCGCGACATCCCGATCATCATGCTCACCGCCCGCGGCGAGGAAAACGATCGCGTCGGCGGCCTCGAGGCCGGCGTGGACGACTACGTGGTCAAACCGTTCTCGGCGCGCGAACTGCTGGCGCGGATCCGCGCGGTGCTCCGGCGCTCGCGCGAGGACGACGAAGACGGCAGCGTGCAGGTCGGCGCGCTGCGCATCGACGGCGCATCGCACCGGGTCTTCGCGGGCGACACCCAGATCCAGATCGGCCCGACCGAGTACCGCCTGCTCCACTTCTTCATGACCCATGCCGAGCGGGTCTACACCCGCAACCAGTTGCTGGATCACGTCTGGGGCGGCAATACCTACGTCGAGGAACGCACGGTGGACGTGCACATCCGCCGCCTCCGCCGCGCGCTGGAACCGGTGCAGCTGGAAGGCATGGTGCAGACCGTGCGTGGCGCCGGTTACCGCTTCTCCGCGACGCTCTGACCGGCCGCGGCGCACGGACGGCCCATGCGGGATGCGATAGGCTGCACCGATGCCCCATGACGCCCGCTCCGCCTGGTTCCGGACGCTCGGCCAGCTCGCGCTGGTCCTGATCGTCGCGCTGGCGCTGGGCGTGGCGGTCGGCCGGCCGTGGCCGGTGCTGACCGTCGCCGCGCTCGGCGTGGTCGCATGGCATTACTGGAAACTGCGCAACGTCCTGCTGCGGCTGACTGCGCGCCAGCGTCAGGCGCCGCCGCGCGGCCAGGGCGTCTGGAACGAACTCGACCGCCTGCTCTACCGCAGCCAGCACGAAATGCGCGGACGCAAGCGTCGCCTGATCGAAATGCTGCGCGCCTACCGCGCCGCGGCCGCGGCCCTGCCCGACGCGATCGTGGTGGTCGAGCGCAACAGCCAGCGCATCCAGTGGTTCAACCAGGCCGCGGGACCGTTGCTGGGACTGCGCTACCCGCGCGACATCGGCACCGCGCTTGGCGAGCGCCTGCAGCCGCTGCCGATCGCGCACTGGCTGGCCGCCGGCCGTCACGCCGAACCGCTGCTGGATGTGGCCTCGCCGGCGCAGCCGGAGCTGCGGCTGAGCCTGCGCCTGATCCCCTATTCCGACGAACTGTGGCTGCTGGTCGCGCGCGACGTGAGCAAGCTGATGCGGCTGGAACAGATGCGCCGCGACTTCGTCGCCAACGTCTCGCACGAACTGCGCACGCCGCTGACCGTGGTCCATGGGTATCTGGACATGCTCGATCCGGCCGAGCAGCCGGAGTGGGCACCGATGCTGACCGAGATGCAGCGCCAGTCGCAGCGCATGACCCAACTGGTCGAGGATCTGCTGAACCTCTCGCGGCTGGAGGCGCAGGAAGCGCTGCCCGAAGAAACCGTGTCGATGGCCTCGATGCTGTCGACGCTCAGGCGCGAGGCCGAAGCGCTCAGCCAGCGCCGGCATACGGTCGCGGTGGAGGACGGCGCTGGCGTGGATCTGTGGGGTTCGACCAAGGAACTGCACAGCGCGTTCTCCAATCTGGTCAGCAACGCGGTGCGCTACACCCCCGCCGGCGGCCGCATCACGATCCGCTTCGCGCGCGAGCGCGACGGCGGCGTCTCGCTGGCGGTGCAGGACACGGGCTACGGCATTCCGGCCTCGCATCTGCCGCGGATCACCGAGCGCTTCTATCGCGTGTCCACCAGCCGCTCGCGCGAAAGCGGCGGCACCGGACTCGGTCTGTCGATCGTCAAGCATGTGCTGAACCTGCACCAGGCGCGGCTGGAAATCGCCAGCGAAGTCGGTCGCGGCAGCCGCTTTGCCTGCCGCTTCGGGCCCGAGCGCGTGCGCGAACGCGAAGCCGGCAACGACTTCCACGAAGCGGGCGACGAGACCGCGCCCGGCGCCCCCCACGAGGACCGCGCGGATACCGCATGAACTCACGCAAACCGCCCCGCAACCCGTCCAGACCGCAGACCGCTCCGGAACCGTCGCACGACGCCGATCCGCTGCGCGATCCCGCGCTGTATCTCAATCGCGAACTGTCGCAGCTGGACTTCAATTTCCGGGTGCTGGCGCAGGCCCAGGACCCGACGGTGCCGCTGCTGGAGCGGCTGCGCTATCTGTGCATTTCCTGCACCAACCTCGACGAGTTCTTCGAGATCCGCGCGGCCACCGTGCGCCAGGCGCTGGACTTCGGCATGCCGCTGCCGGCCGACGGCATCCCGCATACCACGCTGCTCAAGCGCATCCACGAACGCGCCGCGGAACTGGTCGACGCCCAGTACCGCTGCTGGAACGAGGTACTGCGTCCGGCGCTGAACGAAGTCGGCGTGCGCGTGCTCGCGCGTCAGCACTGGAACGCGCGCCAGACCCGCTGGCTGCGCGCGTATTTCCGCGACGAGATCCTGCCGGTGCTGTCGCCGCTGGGCCTCGACCCGGCGCATCCGTTCCCGAAGATCCTCAACAAGTCGCTCAACATCGTGGTCGTGCTCAAGGGTCGCGACGCCTTCGGCCGCGCCGGACATCTGGCGATCGTGCGCGCACCGCGCTCGCTGCCGCGGATCATCCAGCTGCCGGAGAAGGTCTCCGGCGGCGAGCACGACTTCGTGTTCCTTTCCGCCGTGCTCTCGGCCTTCGTGGACGAGCTGTTTCCGGGCATGGAGGTGAAAGGCGCCTACCAGTTCCGGGTCACCCGAAATTCCGAGCTGATCCTCGACGAGGAGGAAGTCGAGAATCTCGCGCTCGCGCTGCGCGACGAACTCGCCGGCCGCGGCTACCTGCGCGCGATGCGGCTGGAGATCGCCGCCGACTGCCCCAAGCCGATCGTGCGCACCCTGCTGCAGAACTTCGAACTGCCGGAGAACGCGGTCTATCGGATCAACGGCCCGGTGAACCTCAACCGCGCGGCGCAGATCCACGACATGGTGCAGCGTCCGGATCTGAAGTTCCCGGCGTACCAGCCGCAGCAGCTCAAGGACATGGAGACGATCTTCGAGCGCGCGGCCGCCGGCGATGTGCTGATGCACCACCCGTTCGACGCCTTCACCCCGGTGCTGGAGCTGATCAAGCAGGCCGCTGAAGACCCGAACGTGCTGGCGATCAAGCAAACCTTGTACCGCGCAGGCAAAGACTCGCCGATCGTGGAGCATCTGATCCAGGCCGCGCGCAACGGCAAAGACGTGACCGTGGTGATCGAACTGCGCGCAAGGTTCGACGAGGAAGCGAACCTGCGCTTCGCCGACCGCCTGCAAGAAGCCGGTGTGCAAGTGGTCTATGGCGTGGTCG
>JBIJBH010000352.1:0-4415 GCA_044345315.1 Lysobacteraceae bacterium | reverse complement strand
TGATGTCTGCTCCGCGCATGAGGCTCGCTCCGAAAGATCAGGATCGGTATCGCAAATTGGTCGTCTGGAAGCAAGGCGCGGCCGGGGCGAAATTCAACAGCCTGTTAGGGCCATCTAATGTGTAGTTCAGCTCTTGTTGCAGGCGGCGAAGATGACCGGGGTGGTCTCGGAGCCTTTCGAGCAACCGCCGCGGAATCGGCGGCTGTGGAAGACCGTTCGACAACAACACCGGGGCGTCTTTTTCGTTCATTGCTTCAATTCCTTGCGATGCCGAGCTGGTTTTGTGACGGCGCAGAAGCGCCCGCGAAAAATACCCTGCGCCGGACAAGCATTTCAATCGGCACGCACATCATCGGCCACCCACTCACTGAAGTCCTCCGGGATATAGACAGCCCCAGAAAGACCCGTTTTCTCTTTCAGAGCGGACAGCTGCGATTGTTCCTCCAGCAATGGCGGCGCATCCGGCCAGTGACGCAATCCCACAGTCGCAGTGGCGAGACCGGTTTCGATGGCGATCGCCGCTTCGCCGTGCCGCCCTGTCACCAAGGCGGACACGGCCACGCCACGGTATGCAATCAGACCAAGACGCAAGAGCTCACCTTCCTGCTTCTGCTGAAAAGCGCCCATGGCCGTGCGCAGCGCTTGCCTGTACAGCTGCAGCGCGGATTCGTCTTGTCTGGATTCGAAGTCTGCGGACGCTCTCGCCAGAAGATCGCGAACCCTGTCCCGCACCGCGGCTCGAACCACTGGCAAATGCCGCAGGAGCACATAGCCGATGTAGACCAGGGCGAAACCAGCAGGAATCGCCGCCACGAGAGTCGCTTTCGACGTCGGCAATTCGGCGCCGCGTTCGTGCGCCTCCAAGCCGAATCGATACAGCAGGTACACCCAGAGATAGATGGACGACAGGCATCCCGCGACGGCGGCGATCAGGATTTTCCAGGTGGCATGTAGAGGCAATCCCAGCATCAAGTCCTCCGCTTGCGACAGGCATCAGGATCGGGTTGCAGTTTGACAGATGCCCGCTGTCGGCCAGGGATCGAACCACATACGGCAGCAGTGCAGATCGGTCACATCATCGGCGCTCTGACACATGAGAAGAAACCTGCGGCGCAACAGGCAAGCGAATTCCGCAAACCATGCCAGGCGATGCAGCGCTCCAATCGCCGCCGTCACGCCACGATGACATCGACGCGCGCTGTGGACGCGCCCAACGAAAACGGCGGCCCCCGAAGAGGCCGCCGTCGTCGCGATGTCTGGAGCGGGTGATGGGAATCGAATCCAAACCCGCTCCACTTCTTTCCAATCAACCACTTGCACGTCGATTGGGGCGAAATTTTGATACCTTGAACGATACCTTCGGCTGATCACCGTAGCGCACACAAGGTGTCTGCATCAACGGTGGCCGCACTTCGGTTCAGACCAAGCGCGGCCCCTTCGGTGCTGGTCCATCCGGTCCGTCCATCCCTTGCGTTTGCGTGGGCGCCTGGAGGCTCTGCTGCAGCGCTTGCTGGTGGTTGATGGCCGCGACGTTCTCGCTGCTCTGTGACAGCTTCTGCCCCGCCAGTTCGCGCACGTCGCCGATGGCCGTTCTCGCCCACTCCGCCGACAGGTTGGCCGTGTCGGACATGCCCACCTTCATCCCGTCGGGCGTGAACTTCGCCGCCCCGATCGTCTCCAGGCCGCGCTCGCGGGCCCTTTCCACCAAGCCGCCCGCGAGCTGCCGGCTGATCTCGTCGGGTTCGCGGCCGAGTTCTTTGTCGCGCTCGTTCACGGTGCGCAGCAGCGCGGCGAACATGGCGTGGTTCTGGTGGGCGGGGTTGTCGAGCTGCGTCACACCGGGCCGCTCCTGCCGGCCGTCCTGGGCGGGCGCAGGCTCCGCTTCGTCCGTTTTGCCGCCACGCGAGCCCGGGGCAGATGCCGACGGCGCCGACATGCGCAAGGCGGCTTGCGTCTCGTCATGCGACAACCCAGCCCGGTTCGCTTCCCGTTGCGTCTGCGCCTGCTCGTCGCGCTGCTGCGTGCTGGGCGCCTCGATCTCGCGCGGGTCGCCCTTCAGCGTTGTCTCAACGCGCTGGATGTCGGCGGCGGTGGTCGTGGCCGCCACGCGCACCACGCTGTCGCCCTCGATCTGGAGGTGCTGGATCGGCGTGTTGATGTCATAGCCGCCGGCAGGCCGTGACTCCAAGGCCAGTGACGTCGCCGCGGCGTTGACGCCCTGCGCTTCGCGCGTTTCCTTCACTGCCTAATACGCCGCCTCGAACCGCTCCGGGTTGGGGTTCACGCCGTGGTCGGCGTAGAGCTGACGCAGGTTGGCGCGATCCTGCTGTTCCGGCGTCAGCGGCTGCCATTCCGGCATGGCGGCCAGCTGCGCGCGGTGCTGCTCCAACGCAGGCAACAGGCGGCGCGCGTCGTCTCCAGCTCCAGCGCATGGCCAAGACTTGCCGGGGCGCCTTCGTGCGACCACTGCCCTTGGGCGTCGCGCACGTATTGCTTGCCATTCGACGCTTCCAGGGTGTTCGGGTTCAGCGCCGTCTGGACGGACATCGGAACCTCGCCGAACTGATCGAAGCCGTTGCGCTTGTGTCCGATCTCATACTGCGCAGCCAGAGCGGCCGGTCCGCGCGCGATGTTCTCGTCGATGATCTGCGACGCCTGGCGGTTCAGCTCCGCGGCGCGTTCGGGCGTGGCCGTCTCCGGCACTTGCCGGTCCGGGAGCCGCGGATCGGTCGGGTCGATCTCCTCGTAGCGCGTGCGCTTCCAGTCCCCGCTCTGCGCATCGAGGCGCCACGGGCTGGGCTGATTGCTGGGGGCATCGCTTGCGTTGGCCGGCAGCTCGAAGGGGGCGCGGGGGTCGGCCTTGCCGATCGCCTGACCGACGGCCTCCACGCTCGCGAGGTAACTCAACTCGCGCGCTTTGTCCGGCAGCGCGGAGAAATTCTGTCCACGCACCTGGTCGACGCCATCGTCCCGCAGGTCCGCCTTCAGGTCCTCGCGGATCCACTGCCGTCCGGTGAACTCCCAGCCCACGCCATCGCGGTCGGTCTGGTGGACGATCCGTTCCTTGTCCAGCCATTTCGCGCCGCGGTCGAAGGCTTCCGTTAGCAGGTAAGCATCCGCGACCGCCAGCGCCAACGCCGGCCCACCGCTGACCCCTGCTGCCATGGGCGTGAAGACCGCGGCTGCCCCACCCACGCCACGCGCGGTGAAGTGCGTGGCTTCCGAGCGGACGGCCGATGGGTTGTCCTGCGTCAGCGCCGTGTTGATCCGATCCCCGGTTTCCTTGGCGTCGTAGGCAGCGGCAGCCGCGCCCAGTCCGGCGAGGCCGACTGTGGCTCCGGCACGGCCCAGTGGCGGCAACTCGAAGCCAGGGATCGGCGCTCGCGCAGGCTCGGCGCCATCTCTCACAAGTTCGTCCAGCGTGCTCCACGCTTCGCTGTCGCGCGCAGAGATGGCAGGCTTTTTCGCCTCCACGCGCTCACGTCGCAGCGCTTCGAGTGTTTCGGGTTCCATCTTGCCCGATTGCACGAGGCGGTCCTGTGGGTCTCGGTGCCAATCGGCCTGCTCTTGGGCTTCGATCCGCATGCGCTGCGTCGTCTCAGGAGCCTGAAGGCGCCCGTCTCGTATCTCGCGCAAAGCAGCGCTGGGCGAACCCGGGTCGCGCTGGCTATCGAAAACAGCATTCGCTGCATCGTCTCGGTCGTAGATGCGGACGCGCACGCCAGTCGCGGCAGACACTTTGTCCAAGTTGTCCGGAAGATCTGCGTAGACCTTGTCGTGGAAGGTGAGCGGGACATCGCGACCAACACCTTCCATATCAATCCTGGTGGTGAAGCGGCGATCGATGCCAACCCTGCTTTCGAGCTCGTGTGCTCCAACGGCACGAATTTCGACTTCGTAGCCGGCGCCTTGAAGTCCACGGATGGTTTTTATCGCACCATCTGCGCCGCCTAGCGTTGTTTCTACCAGCAAGTTGAGGCGGCGGTCAACACCTTCGCTGCGCAGTTCAGCGGCAAAGCCCCCGGCATCGGCATTCGTTCTTTGAGACCAGCCATAGGGCGCCTCCTTCTGCCACCGTTTGGCTTCGGGATGAAAGTCACGTTGCTCGTCGGCATCAACCGGAAAGATGTCGCCGCTAAATTCAGTTTCGACCGCTTTCTTCAAAGACCCCTTACCCGCCCCAGGCTGACCAGCCAGAATCACAGCTCTCGGTCGTTCTTGGCGCGTGTATTGATCAAGCTCGGCCTCTGGTAAGACCAATTCCCGAAATATGCGCCGATACTCGTCCTTGCTTAGCAGGCTGTTGAAATTTGACCCGATAGCGGGGGCATTTTCGTAATTCCGGCTTGTCTGCGGGCGATTCCGGCGGAGCATACGCTCCGGAATCTGGTCTTCCTCGGCCCTATCGCCCGCTC
>JBIJBH010000351.1:0-4417 GCA_044345315.1 Lysobacteraceae bacterium | reverse complement strand
CACTTGCGTGCCGTAGTCGAGCATCTGCTGCGCGTGGAAGGTGCCCTGCTGGCCGGTGAAGCCCTGGACGATGACTTTGGTGTTCTTGTTGACGAGAACGGACATTGCGTTTTATCCCGTAGGGCGGGTCTCGACCCGCCCTTCCTTTATGCGTTGGAGGCGGGTCGAGACCCGCCCTACGAAATCTTCGGATCAGGCGGCCTTGACCGCCGCGACGGCCTTCTTCGCGCCGTCGTTGATGTCGTCGGCGGGGATGATCGCGAGGCCGGAGTTCTTGAGGATCTCCTTGCCCTTCTCGACATTGGTGCCTTCCAGACGCACGATCACCGGCACCTTCACGTCGACTTCCTTGACCGCGGCGATGATGCCCTCGGCGATCATGTCGCAGCGGACGATGCCGCCGAAGATGTTGACGAAGATCGCCTTCACGTCGTCGTCGCGCAGGATCAGCTTGAACGCCTCGGTCACGCGCTCCTTGTTGGCGCCGCCGCCGACGTCGAGGAAGTTCGCCGGCTCGCCGCCGTTGAGCTTGATCACGTCCATCGTCGCCATCGCCAGACCGGCGCCGTTGACCATGCAGCCGATGTTGCCTTCCATGGTCACGTAGTTCAGATCGTGCTGGCTGGCGAGCACTTCGGTCTCGTCTTCCTGGCGGATGTCGCGCATCGCGGCCAGTTCCGGATGGCGGAAAGTCGCGTTGTCGTCGGAATTGATCTTGCCGTCGAGCACGGCGAGGTCGCCGTTGGTGAGGATCGCCAGCGGGTTGAGTTCGACCAGCGCCAGATCCTTCTCGTTGAACAGCCGGAACAGGCCGAGCATGATCTTGGTGAGCTGGCCGACCTGCTTGGCGTTCAGACCGAGGGCGAAGCCCATCTCGCGGCACTGGTACGGCTGCAGGCCCTGGACGTAGTTCACGTGCAGGGTCTTGATCGCGTCCGGGTTCTCGACCGCGGTCTTCTCGATCTCGACGCCGCCGTCGGCGGAGGCGATGAAGGTGATCGCGCGGCTGGAGCGATCCACGAGGACCGACAGGTAGAGCTCCTGGGCGATGTCGGTGGCCTCGGTGATCAGCACGCAGTCGACCGGCAGGGCGACGCCGGCGGACTGGTAGGTGGCCATCTTCGTGCCGAGCATGCCCTTGGCGTACTCGCGCACCTCGTCGTAGGTCCGGGCGAGCTTGACGCCGCCGGCCTTGCCGCGACCGCCGGCGTGGATCTGGGCCTTGACCACCCAGAAACTGCCGCCGATGGCCTTGGCCGCGTCGACGGCCTCCTCCGGCGTGCGCGCCACGCGCCCGGCCGGTACCGCGATGCCGTATTCGGCAAACAACTGCTTCGCCTGATGTTCGTGGAAGTTCATGTGGATTCCATGCGGGGAGGACGTACCGCACCCGGGTGCGGGGGCCGCGCGGCCGCGGGGGCCTGCGCCGCGGGTCGCGACGGTGCGGAGGGCCGCCATTCTCGCCGATGCGCCGGGTCCGGGCCAGCCCGGACCATGGTCGAGGCCACCGCACGGCGGGGCGCCGGCCCGCCTATACTCGCCCATCCCCTATCGGACACCGGGTTTGAGCCGCCCAAGCACCCAAGCCAAGGCCGCCATCGCCAAAGCGGCCGCCACCGCGGCCCCGGAGCACCAGCGCCGCGAGCTGTACCTGTTCGCGCTGTACCGGGTCCTCGAAGCCGGCCTGCTGGCCCTGCTGGCGTTCGGGCCGATGCTCGCTCCGCAACTCGATCTGAGCCATCAGCTTCCGGTCAGCGCGGTCAGCGCGTTCTACGTCGTGGCCGCGGTCGTGCTGCTGCTGCAGGCACGGCGCGCCCGCACGGTGCAATTGCCGACCCTGGTCGGGGTCGCGATCGACATCGCGGTCGCCTCCTACATCGCCCATGCGGTACCCGCGGCCGCCTCCGGGGTCGCCCTGATGCTGCTGTTCAACGTCGGCTCGGCCGCGCTGCTGCTGCCGCTGCGGGTGGGGCTGGGCGTGGCGGTGACGGCCGCGGTCGGCCTGGCCCTGGCCTATCTGTGGACCCTGCTGGTCGAGCAACAGCCGACCCGGCCGATGGCCGAGCTGATGATGTTCACGGTCAGCTTCCTCGCGATCGCGGTGCTCACCCACCAGCTGCGGGTACAGATGCGCGCCACCGAGGCGCTGGCCGAACGCCGCGGCGCCGAGGCCGTGCGCCTGGCCGAGATCAACGAACTGATCATCCGGCGCATGCGCACCGGCGTGCTGCTGGTCGATCGCGAGGCGCAGATCCGGCTGGCGAACGAGGCCGCGATGCTGCTGCTGGGCGAAGCCGCGGCCGGCAGTCGCAATCTGGCCGAGGCCGCGCCGGAACTCGCGCTGCGCCTGAGCGAATGGCTGCGCAACGCTCTGCCCAACGACACTCCGCTGCGTCTGGGCGGCGATCAGTTCGAAGTGGTGCCGCGCTTCGCCCGGCTGCTAGCCAACAGCGACAACACCCTCATCTTCCTCGACGACACCTCGCTGGTCTCGCGCCGGGCCGAGTCGCTGACCCTCGCCGCGATGGGCCGGTTCTCCGCCAGTCTCGCCCACGAAATCCGCAATCCGCTGGCCGCGATCAGCTACGCCGCGCAGTTGCTGGAGGAATCCCGGGACCTGCCCGACGGCGATCGGCGCATGGTCCAGATCATCCACCAGCAGTGCATGCGCACCAACGCGATCGTCGAAAGCGTCCTCGGCCTCGCCCGACGCGAGCGCGCCACCGCCGAACACGTCGAACTGGTCGCTTTCCTGCGCAATTTCATCGAGGAATTCCGCCAGAGCGTGCCCGACGAGACCGACAACATTACTCTTGCCGCGCCGCAGCCGCTGGTGCCGGCGCTGATCGATCCGCGGCATCTGCACCAGATCCTCACCGCGATGGTCCAGAACGCGCGTCGTCACGGCCATCTGCCGGGCGAAGCGGCGCGCATCACCCTGCACACCTATCGTCTGGAAGACACGCCGGTGATCGACGTGATCGACCGCGGGCCGGGCATCCCCGAAGCCGTGGTGCCGCAGTTGTTCCGTCCGTTCTTCACCACCTCGCAGCACGGCACCGGGCTCGGCCTCTATATCGCCCGGGAACTGTGCCGGGCCAACGGCGCGTCGCTGGACTACGTGGCCCTGCCCGGCGGCGGCTGCTGTTTCCGGATCACCCTGCCCGGCCAGCACACCCTGCTCCCGGCCTGATGGGTGGTCCATCACCTCCCGACGCTCCGACGCACGGCGGCTCCGCCGCTGTTGCGGCTGCCGCAATTGGGCTAAAATTGACGCGGGAGGGCACTATGGCCGAGCAACGCAGCGCGCTGATCGTCGACGACGAGCACGACATCCGCGAGCTATTGGTAGTGACGCTGGGACGCATGGGTCTGCGGACGGACACCGCGCCCAATCTGGCGGTCGCCCGCGAGATGCTCAGCACGGTCGCCTACGACCTGTGCCTGACCGACATGCGCCTGCCCGACGGTTCCGGCCTGGAGCTGGTCGCCGAGATCGGCACCCGATTCCCGACCACCCCGGTCGCGGTCATCACCGCCTACGGCAACGTCGAGGCCGCGGTCGAGGCCCTCAAGAGCGGCGCCTTCGACTTCGTCACCAAGCCGGTCGACCTCACCGTGCTCCGCGGCCTGGTCCGCCAGGCGCTCGACCTCAACGCCCGCCGCCAGGCCAATCCCGAGGGCTCTTCCCTGCTGCTGGGCGAGTCGCCGGCGATGGTCGGCCTGCGCGACACCATCACCAAGGTCGCGCGCAGCCAGGCGCCGGTGCACATCAGCGGCGAATCCGGTACCGGCAAGGAACTGGTCGCCCGCACCATCCACGCCCAGGGCTCGCGCGCGGCCGGGCCGTTCGTGCCGGTCAACTGCGGCGCGATTCCCGCCGAACTCATGGAAAGCGAGTTCTTCGGCCACAAGAAAGGCAGCTTCACCGGCGCCCACACCGACAAGATGGGCCTTTTCCAGGCGGCCGACGGCGGCACCCTGTTCCTCGACGAAGTCGCCGAACTGCCGCTGCCGATGCAGGTCAAACTGCTGCGCGCGATCCAGGAAAAGACGGTCCGCCCGGTCGGCGCCAACGCCGAAGTGCCGGTCGACGTGCGCATCCTCTCGGCCACCCACAAGGACCTCAACGCCCTGGTCGCCGACGGGACCTTCCGCCACGACCTGTTCTACCGCATCAACGTGATCGAACTGGACGTCCCGCCGCTGCGCGAGCGCGCCGGCGACCTGCCGCTGCTCTCCGACGCCATCCTCAAGCGCCTGGCCTATGCGATGAAGCGTCGCGCGCCCACGCTGTCGCGCGACGCGGTCGCGGCGCTCGAGAGCTACCCCTTCCCCGGCAACGTCCGCGAGCTGGAGAACATCCTCGAACGCGCGCTGGCGATGGCCGACGGCGAAACCATCGAGGCCCGCGACC
>JBIJBH010000047.1:0-13323 GCA_044345315.1 Lysobacteraceae bacterium | reverse complement strand
CTGGTGCAGGTGCTGCAGCCGTACAAGATCGTGTTCCTCACCGGCACCGGCGGCCTGCTCGACGGCGATGGCCGGGTGATCGATTCGATCAACCTCTCGACCGAATACGAGACGCTGATGGCGCAGTCGTGGATCAACGGCGGCATGCGGGTGAAGATCGAGCAGATCAAGCAACTCCTCGACAACCTGCCGCTGTCCTCGTCGGTCTCGATCACCCGTCCGGACGAGCTCGCGAAGGAATTGTTCACCCACAAGGGCTCGGGCACCCTGATCCGGCGCGGCGAGCGCGTGCTGCACGCCGATGCCTGGGATCAGATCGACATCGGTCGCCTGCGCGGTCTCATCGAATCGGCCTTCGGGCGCAGGCTGGTGCCCGACTACTTCTCGCGCACGCGCCTGCATCGCGCCTGGGTCAGCGAAAACTATCGCGCGGCGGTGATCCTCACCGAGGAAGGCGGCGTGCCTTATCTCGACAAGTTCGCGGTGCTCGACGAAGCGCAGGGCGAGGGGCTCGGGCGCGCGGTCTGGCAGTTGATGCGCGAGGCCGAGCCGCGGCTGTTCTGGCGCTCGCGTCAAGGAAATCCGGTCAACGCCTTCTACGATGCCGAAGCCGACGGCTGCGTGAAGCAGGATCGCTGGCGCGCCTACTGGTACGGGCTGGGCGATCTCGGGCGCGAAGGACTCGAAACGATCCGCCGCTGCCTGGAGCACTGCCGACAGCGACCGGCGACGCTGGAGGATTGAGTCGATGTCAGCGCACTGGACCACACCGACGCTGCAGGGCCGCCATGCGCGGCTGGAGCCGCTGACCGCGGCGCATGCCGATGGGTTGCGCGCGGCGGCGGCCGACGGCGCGCTGTGGACACTGCGCTACACCAGCGTGCCCGGTCCTGCACCGGGCGAGGCCGAAGCCTACATCGCGCAGGCCCTGAACCGGCGCGACGCCGGCGATACCCTGCCGTTCGCGGTGATCGACGCCGCCGGCGATGTCGTCGGCAGCACCCGTTTCTACGACATTGATCGCGGCGTGCCGCGGCTCAAGCTCGGCTACACCTGGTACGCCGCGCGCGCGCAGCGCACCGGCCTCAATACCGAGGCGAAACAGCTGCTGCTCGGGCATGCCTTCGATGTCTTCGGCTGCGAATCGGCGACCCTGGAAACCAGTCACGAGAATCTGCGCTCGCAGGCCGCGATCCTGCGCCTGGGCGCGAAGCGCGACGGTATCCTGCGCGCGCACATGCGCCACCGCGACGGCAGCCTGCGCGATACCCATGTGTTTTCGATCCTGCGCGCGGAATGGCCGGCGATCGCCGAGGCCCTGCGCACGAAGCTGGAGACGCATGCCCATGGCTGAGGCCACGGTCCACAATCCCATCCGCATCGGCATCGTCGGCGCCCGCGGTCATGTCGGCGCCGAACTGATCCGCCTGATCGCCGCGCATCCGCGGTTCGACCTGGCCTATGTCGGTTCGCGCGAACTCGCCGGTCAGCGCGTCGCCGATCACATCGCCGTCTGGCGCGGCGAACTGCGTTATTCCGCGCCCGCGAATGCCGAGCTGCCCGCACTGGCCGCCGATGCGGTGGTGCTGGCGTTGCCGAACGACAAGGCGGCCGACTGCGTGGCCGCGTTCGATGCGGCTCGCGCCGATCCGGCTGGTGTCGATCCGGTACTGATCGATCTTTCCGCCGACTATCGTTTCGACGACGGCTGGTACTACGGTCTGCCCGAGCTCACCCGCGGCGCGTATCGCGGCCAGCGCCGGATCAGCAATCCCGGCTGCTACGCCACCGCGATGCAGCTGGCGGTCGCGCCGATGCGCGGCCTGCTCGCCGGGCCGGTGCAGTGTTTCGGCGTTTCGGGGTATTCCGGCGCCGGCACTACGCCGTCGGACAAGAACGATCCCGAGAAGCTGCGCGACAATCTGATGCCCTACGCGCTGACCGGGCATCTGCACGAGCGCGAGGTGACGCGCCAGCTCGGGCATCCGGTCGAATTCATGCCGCACGTCGCACCGCACTTCCGCGGCCTGACCATCACCGCCAACCTGCACCTGGCCGAGCCGGTCACGCGCGAGGCGGTGCTGGCGCGCTATCGCGCCGCCTACGCCGGCGAACCGCTGGTGCGCGTGCTCGACGAAGCGCCGTGGGTCAGCCGCATCGCCGGCCGGCATCATGTCGAACTCGGCGGTTTCGCGCTGTCGGATGACGGCCGCCGCCTGGTGGTGGTCGCGACCGAGGACAATCTGCTCAAGGGCGCGGCGACCCAGGCGGTGCAGAATCTGAATCTGGCCTTCGGGCTGAACGAGATGACCGGGATTCCGGTCGACGTCGTGCGCTGAATCGGGAGACGACATGTCCGAACTGCTTTGGCAAAAACCCGGGGTGAAGGTCGACGAGCGCATCCAGCGTTTCCTCGCCGGCGAGGACGTGATCCTCGATCGCGAATTCTTCCTGTTCGACATCGAAGCCAGCCGCGCGCATGCGCAGGGACTGCTGCGGATCGGGATCCTCGCCGCCGACGAATTCGCCGGCATCGAAGTCGAACTGACAAATCTCGCCGAGGATTTCCGCAACGGCGATTTCGTGCTCGACGAACGCTACGAGGACTGTCATTCGGCGATCGAAGCGCGACTCATCGAGCGTCTGGGCGATGCCGGGCGCAGGATCCACACCGGACGCAGCCGCAACGATCAGATCCTGGTCGCGACCCGGCTGTGGCTGGAGGATCGCCTCGCGCGGCTGCATGCGCTGTGCGTCGAGAGCGCGGAGGTCGCGCTGGCCCGCGCAGAGGCCGAAGCCGCCGTGCCGCTGCCGGGCTACACCCATCTGCAGCGCGCGATGGTGTCTTCGCTCGGCATGTGGTGGGCGGCCTGGGCCGAAGGCTTCATCGACGATGCCCGGCGCGCGCGTGACACCCTCGCCTGGATCGACGCCAACCCGCTCGGCAGCGCCGCCGGCTACGGCGTGAATCTGCCGCTGGATCGCGATCACGTCACCGCCGCGCTCGGTTTCGGTCGGCTGCAGGTGTCTGCGGCCTATGCGCAGCTGTCGCGCGGCAAGTTCGAAATGGCCGCGGTCGAAGCGCTCGCCTCGGCGCTGCTCGATCTGCGCCGACTGGCCTGGGATCTGAGCCTGTTCACCAGCGCCGAATTCGGTTTCGTCGCGCTGCCGGCGCAGTACACCACCGGCAGCTCGATCATGCCCAATAAGCGCAATCCGGACGTGGTCGAATTGATGCGCGCCAGCTACGCCAGCGTCGCCGCGGCGCGGAGCGAGATCGAACAATTGCTGTCGTTGCCCTCGGGCTATCACCGCGACCTGCAGTTCTCCAAGGGCGCGATCGTCCACGCCTTCGGTCGCGGTCTCGGCGCGATGGAACTGCTGCCGGATCTGCTGCGCAATCTCGAATGGAAGACCGACGCGATGCGCGCCGCGCTCGATCCGTCGATGTACGCGACCGATCTCGCGGTCGATCTCGCGCGCCAGGGCCTGCCGTTCCGCGATGCCTACAAACAGGCCGCGGATCCCGCGCGCTGGGCCGAAGGCGATCCGGAAGCAAGCCTCGCCGCGCGCGTTTCGCCCGGTGCGGCGGCGGATCTGCGGCTCGATACGCTGCGCGCGCGCCTGGACGCGCTCTGAGGCCGCCATGTCGAAGCCCCACGCCTTCGTCGAGCAGACCCTGCCCGCGTGGAAACGCGCGGTGCTCAAGGTCGGCAGCAGTCTGCTCGCCGGCGACGGCGGTCTGTCGCCGCGCAACGCGGTGCATCTGGCCGCGTTCGTGCACGCGGCGCGCGCGCAGGGGCGCGAGGTCGTGATCGTCTCGTCCGGCGCGGTCGCGGCCGGGCGCGCGGTCCTGCACGCGACCCCGCGGCCGGGCGCGGCGATGGCCGAACGCCAGGCGCTGGCCGCCCTCGGCCAGGCCAAGCTGATGGCGTTCTGGCAGGGCCTGTTCGCGCAGCCGGTGGCGCAGGTGTTGTTGACCCACGACGACGTGCGCAATCGCCGTCGTTATCTCAATGCGCGCGCCACGCTGCAGGAACTGCTGCGCTGCGGCGCCCTGCCGATCGTCAATGAGAACGACACCGTGTCGGTCGATGAGCTCAAGCTCGGCGACAACGATACCCTCGGGGCGATCGTCGCCGCCCTGATCGACGCCGACGTGCTGTTCATCGCCACCGACATCGACGGCCTCTACGATCGCGACCCGCGCGCGCATGCCGATGCGAAGCCGCTCGCGACCGTCGTCGATCCGGGCGAGGACGTGCTCGCGATGGCCGGCGGCGCCGGCAGTGCGGTCGGGACGGGAGGCATGCGCACGAAGGTGATCGCCGCGCAGCGCGCCGGCGCCGCGGGCATCGACACGGTGCTGTTCAACGGCACCCGCGCCGCGGTGGCGCAGGCGCTGGGCGAAGACCGCCTGATCGGCACGCGCTTCATCGCCGGACGCAGCCGGATCGCCGCGCGCAAGCACTGGCTGCGCCACGCGCCGGTCGAGCCGGGCGCGGCGATCGCGATCGACGCCGGTGCCGTGTCCGCGCTGGTGGACAAGGGCGCGTCGCTGCTGCCGATCGGCGCGGTCGATGCGCGCGGCGAATTCCGGCGCGGCGATCTGGTCGAGATCGTACGTGCGGACGACGCCGACGCGACGCCGCTCGCGCGCGGCGTGACCCAGTATTCCGCCGCCGACATCCGTCGCATCGCGCGGCGCCGTTCGCACGAGATCGAGACCGTACTCGGCTACAACTACGGCGACACCATCGTCCACCGCGACGATCTGTCGCTGCTCGTCGAATCCCCCCGCGAGACCACCGATGACTGATTCCGCAACGCATGCCACGATCCGCGCGCAGGCGTTGGCCTGCCGCGACGCCGCGCAGGCGGTCGCCGCGCTGTCCACCGAGGCCAAGAACGCGCTGCTGCGGGCGATGGCCGACGCGCTGGATGCCGACGCCGCATCGATCCTCGCCGCCAACGCCGAAGACCTGCGCGTCGCCGCGGAGAAGGGCATCGCCGGGGCGATGCTCGATCGTCTGAAACTCGATCCGCAGCGGCTCGCCGGCATCGCCAATGCGCTGCGCGAGGTCGCGGCGCTGCCCGATCCGGTCGGCGTGATCACCCGTCGCGAAACCCGGCCGAACGGGATTTCGGTCGAGCGCGTGCGCGTGCCGCTGGGCGTGGTGGCGATGATCTACGAGGCGCGGCCGAACGTGACCGCGGACGCCGCGGCGCTGTGCCTGAAGGCCGGCAACGGCGTGATCCTGCGCGGCGGGTCGGAGGCGATCCGTTCGAACGTCGCGATCGCCGGTGCGCTGAAGCGCACCCTATGCGCGCATGGCATTCCTGCCGCCGCCTTGAGCCTCGTGGAGGATCTGCGCCGCGAGACGATGATCGAACTGCTGCAGCTCAACGACATCGTCGATCTGGCGATTCCGCGCGGTGGGGAAGGGCTGATCCGGTTCGTCGCCGAACACGCGCGGGTGCCGGTGATCAAGCATTACAAGGGCGTCTGCCATCTGTACGTCGACGCCGCGGCCGATCTCGACCTTGCGCTGGATCTGCTGCTCGACGGCAAGGTCTCGCGTCCGGGCGTGTGCAATGCGCTGGAGACGCTGCTGGTGCACGCCGACATCGCCGACGCCTTCCTGCCCCGCGCCGCGGCGATGCTGTCCGCGCGCGGCGTGCAGTTGCGTGCGGATCCGCGTGCGCTCGCGCGCATGCCCGGCGCGGTGCCGGCGCACGACGACGACTGGGACGCGGAATTCCTCGACCTGATCCTCGCCGTGCGCGTGGTCGACACCCTCGACGAGGCCATCGCCCATATCCGCCGCCACGGCTCCGATCACACCGAAGTCATCGCCACCCGCGACGGCGCCGCCGCCGAGCGTTTCGTGCACGCCCTGCGCAGCGCGGTGGTGATGGTCAACGCCTCCTCGCGCTTCTCCGACGGCGGCGAACTCGGCCTCGGCGCCGAGATCGGCATCTCCACCACCCGCCTGCACGCCTACGGCCCAATGGGCGCTGAGTCGCTGACGATCGAGCGGTTCGTGGTGCGGGGAGAGGGGCAGACGCGGAATCTACCATCAGATTTCCGGTCCGCTGTCGGGTGATTTTCTGCGGTGTTCCTTCATTCTCTGGGCCAACCGCTTGGTCTGGATGCGGACTTCTTCAGATCGAGTGTACCCATTTTCTGCGGCCAGGCCAGCAATGCCGAGAAGCATCCATGCCGTGTATTGGCTTAATTTGGCGATGTCGGCGAGAGTGACATGATCATGATGGGCGCCGTGCACCGCTTTCGACCGCAGTTCATACATATTAACTAGCTCGGAAACTATACTGCGGTATTCATCTGGCGGTTTCAATCGGACTCCGAAAACAAGAATAGCGGCAACGCCTTCGCTTACTGACTTAGTAATCTCGATTCTTTCTTCTGAGAAAAACCCTTCTGCGCAACTCCAGAACTTGACCAGTTGCATTACAGGCACGGTGTCGCGTTGTGCATCAGAGAACCAAAAGAGTCCGCGAACAAGCGTTTCTTCGAGCGGCGAGAGTCCGTTCCCGTTCGCAAGCCCGAAAGCACGCTGGATGTAAGGCGCCGACTGAAGATGCTCGGCCATATCTGCGTCTATCCGCAGCGATTGGTGCTCAGTTAAGTTCCGGGTCCAAGTGATACTTGGATTGCAGTCATTCCAATACGCATATCGTGCTATCGCTTCCGCTCCGGATGCGGTCATCTCTAAGGTGATTCTGAAGGGCACGGCCCCCCTCTCGTAACTTGCAGCTGCCACGGCTGCCACCACTCCGATGACTATTTCTGCGCGAAAACGAAATTCGCGTCTCGCGTAGGACTCTGTTCCGTAAACGCTCCCGATCAGGCATGGGCCACGACCGAGAGCATCGTCGATCTTAAAGTCTTCGGTTAGCCTTGCCCCAAAGCGTTCAAGTTTTTCTTTCGTGGGCTTTATCAATGTCAGCTCGCCCAATCGAACGCTATCGATTCCCGTCAGTCCGATCCCATTGACTGGTACGGCGTACCAATAGCGATGCCGCATTGCTTCAACTCGATCTCGCACCAGAGAAACGAGTTCGTGAGAGTTGTCTGGCATCTTGTTATCGGAGAGTAAATCCGTAAGCGTTTTCCGAAGAGCGTTCGTGAAGTCCCAAGTCTGCGCAAATTCGACCAGATTTCCGGCCCGCAAGATGCTGTCGATTTCCCCGAGCGTTGTGAACCCATGATCAGTCAACAGCAAAGTCTTGTCATCGCGAAGCCGCAGCTCGTGATGGAGATATTTCAGACCCAATCTCCGCGCTGCCTCGATCGAGTCGGATTCAAAGGATTTCACGCTGAACAACGACTTCAGAAGATGGTTGAGCTTTCGATGTTGCTTTGCGGAAATCTCAGCCATGCCGCCCCTTCCGTGAAACCCACAAACGAAAAAACCGGCTTTGGGCCGGTTCTTCGTAACATACTGAATCAATTGGTCGGGGAGACAGGATTCGAACCTGCGACCTCTACGTCCCGAACGTAGCGCTCTACCAGACTGAGCTACACCCCGACATGCGAGCCGCGTATTCTAAGGACCCGGGCCCCGGTTCGGCAAGCCCGGGGCCGCGCCGGGCCGTCGGGGCGGGGCAGGTGCCCGCGGGGCCGGTCGCGGGGCCGGGCAGCCGGTAAACTGGGCGTCTCAGCGTCATGCTCCGGAGTCCCCCTTGATCAAGCCGCGTACCCCGCCCGGCGTCCTCGAACTGCTGCCGCGGGACCAGATCGCCTTCCAGCGCATGCTGGACACCATCCGCCGCACCTTCGAGCGCTACGGATTCCTGCCGGTCGAAACCCCGGTGATGGAGCTGTCCGAGGTGCTGCTGACCAAGTCCGGCGGCGAGACCGAGCGCCAGGTCTATTTCGTGCAGTCCACCGGCGCGCTGGACAAGGACAAGGCCGGCCTGCCCGAGCTGGCCCTGCGCTTCGATCTGACCGTGCCGCTTGCCCGCTACGTGGCCGAGCACGAGCACGATCTGGTGTTCCCGTTCCGCCGCTATCAGATGCAGCGGGTGTATCGCGGCGAACGCGCCCAGCGCGGGCGGTTCCGCGAGTTCTACCAGTGCGACATCGACGTGATCGGCAAGGACGCGCTGTCCTCGCGCTACGACGCCGAGCTGCCGGCGGTGATCGCCTCGGTGTTCGAAGCGCTGGCGATCGGCGAATTCACGATCCAGTTCAACCACCGCAAGCTGCTGCGCGGCTTCTTCGAAGGCCAGGGCATCGCCGAGGGTGAGCGCCAGTTCGCGGTGCTGCGCGAGATCGACAAGCTCGACAAGCGCGGCGAAGCGGCGGTGCGCGAGACCCTGATCGGCGCGGAGTTCGGGCTGAGCGAAGCCGTCGCCGATGCGCTGCTGGCGTTCTCGCGGACGCGCGCGGTCGGTCACGACGCCGCGCAGGCGGCGCTGGATGCGCTCGGCGCCGGCACGCCGCTGTTCGAGGAAGGCCGCACGGAGCTGCGCGAGGTGCTGCGCCAGCTGCGCGCGCTGGGCGTCGTCGACAGCCGTTTCGCGCTGAATCTGTCGATCGCGCGCGGCCTCGATTACTACACCGGCATCGTCTACGAGACCACGCTGAACGCGCACCCGGAGATCGGTTCGATCTGCTCCGGCGGGCGCTACGACAATCTCGCGAGTCACTACACGAAGTCGAAGCTGCCCGGCGTGGGCATTTCGATCGGCCTGACCCGGCTGTTCTGGCAGTTGCGCGAGGCGGGGTTGATCGAGACCGCCGACAGCTCGGTCGATGTGCTGGTCTCGCTGATGGAAGACGGTGGGCTCGAACATGCGCTGGCGCTGTCGCAGAAACTGCGCGCCGCCGGGCTCAATGTCGAAACCCAACTGGAGCCACGCAAGTTCGCCAAGCAGATGCAGTACGCCGATCGCGCCGGCATCCGCTTCGTGGTGATCCGCGGCGAAGACGAGGCCGCGCGCGGCGCGGTGGCGGTGAAGGATCTGCGCCGCGGCGAGCAGTTCGAGGTCGCCGAGGCCGATCTGGCGCGCACGTTGCTGGTCGAGCGCGAGCAGTGGCGCGCGCTGCCGAAATCCGGAGGGCAGGGATGAAGCCGATCCGTCTCGACGGCCGTTCCTTGACCCGCGATCGTCTGGTCGAGGTCGCCTACGGCGCGCAGGTGATGCTGGACGAAGGCGCGCTGCGCAACGTCGCCCACGCCGCCGCCTTTCTCGCCGAACAGGTGCGGCGCGAGGAGCCGATCTACGGCGTGTCGACCGGTTTCGGCAGCAATGCCGACAAACTGCTCGGCGCGCATCCGCTCCGCGACGAGCTGCCCGGGGCGACGCCGTCGGGGCGTTCGCTGCACGCGGACCTGCAGCGCAATCTGATCATCTCGCACGCGGTCTGCGTGGGCGAGCCGTTCGCGCCGGAAGTGGTGCGGGCGATGCTGTGCATCCGCATCAACACCCTGCTGCGCGGGCATTCCGGCGTGCGCGTGGAAACCCTGCAGGGACTCGCGGCGATGCTCAACGCCGGCGTGGTGCCGGTGGTGCCGCAGTTGGGATCGGTCGGCGCGAGCGGCGATCTGGCGCCGCTGTCGCATCTGGCGATCGTGCTGCTCGGCGGTGGCGAGGCGTTCCTGGAGGGCGAGCGCCTGCCCGGCGCCGAGGCCCTGCGCCGCGCGGGATTGACGCCGGTCGAGCTGTCGTACAAGGAAGGCCTCGCGCTCAACAACGGCACCGCGCAGATGCTGGCCTGCGGCGTGCTGGCGCTGCATCGGCTGGAGGAATTGCTGGACACCGCCGACCTCGCCGCGGCGATGACCGTCGACGCCTTCGCCGGCCGTCTCGGCGCGTTCGCCGAGGAGGTGCACGCGCTGCGTCCGCATCCGGGACAGGTCGAATCGGCGGCGAACCTGCGCGGCCTCCTCGGCGGCTCCACGCTCGCCGACATCGCCTACCATCTGGTGCCGAAATTCCGGCCGTGGCTGCCGAAGAGCTGGGACACCCCGCAGTCGCAGGCGCTGAGCTTCGACATCGGCTGGGACTGGGTGCCGGCCGACCAGCGCCACGGGCGCGAGAAATTCTATCGGCGCTTCAAACCGTTCCGCGGCGGCAAGAAACATCAGCCGCAGGACAGCTATTCGCTGCGCTGCGCGCCGCAGGTGCACGGCGCGGTGCGCGATGCGCTGGCGCAGGCGCGTCGGGTGCTGGACATCGAACTCAACGCGGTCACCGACAATCCGCTGGTGTTCCCCGATGCGCGCGCCGCGCACGTCGAACAGCAGGTGATTTCCGCCGGTCATTTCCACGGCATGCCGCTGGCGCTGGCGATGAGCTACATCAAGGCCGCCATTCCGGTGCTGGCTTCGATCAGCGAGCGCCGCCTCAACAAGCTCGTCGACCCGGCGACCAGCGACGGTCTGCCGCCGTTCCTGATCGGCAACGAGGACGCGACCGAATCCGGCTTCATGATCGTGCAGTACACCGCCGCGGCGATCGTCAACGATCTCGCCAGCCGCGCGCATCCGGCGTCGGTGTATTCGATCCCGACCAGCGCCAATGCCGAGGATCATGTGTCGATGGGCGCCAACGAGGCGCGCCACGTGCTGGCGATGGCCGAGGACCTGGGCAAGGTGCTGGGCCTGGAGCTGATGACCGCGGCGCAGGCGCTGGATCTGCGTCGCGACATGATCAACGCCGCGCGCGATCTGGCCGATCGCGCCGATGCCGCAACCTTCGCGGCGAAGGTGCTGGGCGGTCCGCTGCCGGATGCCGCGGGCTACGACGCCTTTCTGGCCGAGGTCGAAGCGCTGCGCACGGAATTGTCCGCCGCCGAGCCTTTCCATCCCGGCGCCGCGGTCGCCGCCGCGCATGCGGCGATCCGCGAGCAGGTGCCGTTCCTTGATCGCGATCGTGCGCTGGACGGCGACATCGCCGCGATGCTGGCGCTGATGCGCGACGGCGCGGTGCTGGCGGCGGCGCGGCAGGCCGGCTGAGCCGGTGCGCCGCCGATGTCCGGATCATCGCCCATGACCGACGACGCCCTGCTGCCGGTTCTCGTCGACGACGCGACGCTGGCCCCCGATGACCTGCGCGATCTCGAACGCGCTGTCGCCCTGCTGACCACACCCTCGCTGACCGTGCGCCTGACCGCGCTGGTCGGCTCGCCGCTGGAGCGGGCGATGGCGCGGCTGCCCGCGGGCGCCGCGCGGCGGATCCGCAGCGCGGCCGAGGCCGCGCTCGGGCGTGCGGTGCGGGTGGCGCTGTGGAAGATGGACGACGCCCCGGAACGCGCGGCGTCGACCCGGCTGCACAAGGCCGCGACCGCGATGACCGGTGCCGCTGGCGGTTTCTTCGGCTGGACCGGGCTGCTGGTCGAGATCCCGGTAACGACCACGCTGATGATGCGCGCGATCGCCGATGTCGCGCGCAGCGAGGGCTTCTCGATCGCCGACCCGCGGACCCAGCAGGATTGCATCGCGGTGTTCTCGATGGGCGGCAGCGGCAGCGCCGACGATGCCGCCGAGACCGGCTACTACGCGGCGCGGGCGATGATCGAGGAGGTCGCCAAGGCCGCCGGCGCCGCGCTCATCGCGCACGCCGCGCGCCGCGGCGCCGAGCAGGCCGGCCAGCGCATCGTCCTGCGCTCGCTCGGCGCGGGTGAGGCCGGCGCGCTCCTGGCCAAACTGATCGAGGCGGTCGCGGCCCGACTCGGCGTGGTCTTCACCAAGAAGGCCGCGGCGCAGATGGTGCCGGTGATCGGCGCCGCCGGCGGGGCCACGATCAACGCCCTGTTCACCAATCACTTCCAGGACATGGCCCGCGGCCATTTCATCGTCCGCCGACTGGAAGGCCGTTACGGCCAGGCCCGGATCGAGGCTGAATTCCGTCGCATCGCCGGATCGCGGCGCGGTTCGGGCGCAGCGCCGCGGTTGCCTGTGGAGTGAGGCTGGCCCGCCTGCAACCGCACGGTTCGATGTGGCCCGGAATGGGCTCGTAATGACGTAGAGAAAAGGATAAAGGTCTCCGTCGAAACGGGAGATCCTGAGCCGGTGATCCTTCGCTGATCCGAATGCACTGCGGTCTGCACTCCGCCACGTCGCAACATCCTCAGCTCCTTGCGGAAGTCGAGATACTGCACGCCGAACTCGCAGCCGCTCACCAGCCGATCCGCGTGAGCATCCCCTCGGTTCGCCGCCGGCCGTTCGGAGAAAATGCGAGCCCAGGTGCCGTCATGGTGCCGGGGAGCACAGTGCTGAAGCGTTGCCGGCCGATCAATGCCAATACCGTCGGCCCAGACCGCCGATGTCAAACCGTGGTTTCCAGCGTTTTGCGCATGCCTTCCTCCAGGCTGGTCTTCGGCGTCCAGCCCAGAACGGATTTGGCCTTGCTGTTGTCGGCGATACCCACGAAGTGCGCATCGCCTGGAGGCACGGGCAAGTGCAGTATTCTCGCTGTTTTGCCGATGACCTTTTCCGCAGTGGCGATGAGCTCGTTCAACGAGGTTCCGCGGCCGGTCCCGATGTTGAAGATTTGGTAGCCCAACGGCGTGTCGACTGCCAGGAGCACGGCTTCCGCAGCGTCCTCCACGTACATCCAGTCGCGATTGGCCTCGCCGGTTCCGAACTTCGGGATCTCGATGTCGGCGACGACCTTTTCCATCAGTTGGCGCGGGATCATATCGGGTCGTCCGTATGGGCCATAGAGCGCGAAAATCCTGATGATGTTGACGTCGATGCCGTGCAGGTGGTGATAAACATGGCAAATCGCCTCGGCGCCGACTTTGGACGCGCCGTAAGGATTGATCGGCCGTTTCGGCGCCTCTTCGGTCATCAATTGCCCGGGGCTGTCCACCTGGCCGAACGTCGAACGGGTCGAAATGTAGACGAATTGCCGCACTGATCCGTGTTCGGCGATGGTCTGCAGCAGGGTCTGCGTGCCGATGATGTTGGTCAACAGATATTCGCGCGGGTGTTGAACGCTTCGTCGGTCATCCACCATCGATGCCGCATGCACGCAGGCAGTGGGACTGGTCGCTTCCAGTGCTGCCCGAATGCTCGCATCGTCCAGTACGTCGCCTTGGAAGATACTCAAGCGCGCGCCTTCGCTCGCTTCGGCGATGGCTTGCAGCCTGTCGAGATTCTCCTGTTTCTCGACGCTGCTGGTTGTTTCGGCGTTGAGCTTGTCGAACGCGACCACATGCCGTCCTTCGCGAAGCAGTCCGGCGGCGATGTGCGAGCCGAAGAATCCTGCCGCGCCGGTCACCAAAACGGTTTTGTGCTGATTCGCGACTTGCTCGTGAGCCTGAGGTGCGTTTTCCATGGCTGTCTT
>JBIJBH010000350.1:0-4443 GCA_044345315.1 Lysobacteraceae bacterium | reverse complement strand
GCACCGCCGTCCAATCCGCAGCCCGTCGCCGCGCAGTCGCCGCCGGCGACGGCCGCGACCGCACCTGCTGCGGGCGCCCGGCCCGCCGCCGAACCGCCGCTGCCCGCCGGCCGCGGTCTGCGCGACCTGCGCAGCGGCACGCGACCGCTGATCGTCGCGATCGACGCCGGCCACGGCGGTCAGGATCCCGGCGCCATCGGCCCGACTGGCAAGCGCGAGAAGGACGTGACTCTCGCCATCGCCCGCGAACTGGCGCGTCAGGTCAATGCGACGCCGGGGCTGAAGGCGGTGCTGACCCGCGACAGCGACATGTTCCTGCCGCTGACCCGCCGCAGCCAGATCGCGCGTCAGGCCAAGGCCGACATCTTCATCTCGATCCACGCCGACGCCGCGGAGAACCGCAACGCGCGCGGCTCATCGGTGTACGTGCTGTCGCTGCGCGGCGCGTCGTCGCAGCGCGCGCGCTGGCTGGCCGACAAGGAAAACGCCGCCGACCTGATCGGCGGCGCCGGTGTGCAGAAGCCGGACAACACCCTGGCCTCGGTGCTGCTCGATCTCACCCAGAGCGGGCAGATGATGGCTTCGGAAGATGCCGCCAAGCATGTGCTCGATGGATTGAAGGCGATCGGTTTCAATCACAAGCCGAACATCGAACGCGCCAACTTCGCGGTGCTGCGCACTTCGGACATGCCGGCGATGCTGGTCGAGACCGCCTTCATCTCGAATGCCGAGGAAGAGAAGCGGCTGGTCGATCCCGCCTACCAGCGCGCGCTGGCGCGTGCGGTGCTGCAGGGCATCGACACCTATTTCACCCGCCAGCCGCCGCCGGGCACGCTCTACGCCGCCCGCGCCCGGGCCGCGGAGGCCACGGTCGTGGCCAGCGCCGGCGCCGCGCCGACGACCACCGCCACCGGCGGCAGTCCGTAACGTCATTCCCGGCTTCCGGGACGCGACCACGATCCCTGCGCGGCTTCCGCGCGGGGCTTATCATGCCCGCGCATCGCTCTCCGCCGCCGCGCGACCGCCGGCGGCGACCGCGCTCCCTCACTCTCCGAACGCCGCCGCCCCGTGACCATCCGCCAGTTGCCCGACACCCTCGTCAACCAGATCGCCGCCGGCGAAGTCGTCGAGCGTCCGGCCTCGGTGGTCAAGGAACTGGTCGAGAACGCGATCGACGCCGGCGCGCGGCGGATCGACATCGATCTGGAAGAAGGCGGCGTGCGCCTGATCCGGGTGCGCGACGACGGCGGCGGCATCGCCGCGGAAGAACTCGCGCTGGCGGTGCAGCGGCATGCGACCAGCAAGATCGCCAGTCTCGACGACCTCGAAGCGGTCGCGACCCTCGGGTTCCGCGGCGAGGCCCTGCCTTCGATCGCGTCGGTCAGCCGCTTCAGCATCGCCTCGCGCCGCGCGAGCGACGCCCACGGCAGCGCGCTCGTGGTGGATGGCGGCCGGGTCGGCGAACCGGCGCCGAAACAGCAGCCCGCCGGCACCACGGTGGAAGTGCGCGA
This sequence comes from Lysobacteraceae bacterium, assembly GCA_044345315.1. Taxonomy (GTDB): domain Bacteria; phylum Pseudomonadota; class Gammaproteobacteria; order Xanthomonadales; family Xanthomonadaceae; genus Lysobacter_I. The sequence continues at coordinate 2,932 of JBIJBH010000350.1, read as the reverse complement.
CCTGTTCTACAACGTGCCGGCGCGACGCAAGTTCCTGCGCGCCGAGCGCACCGAGCTGGGCCATATCGAGGAATGGCTGCGGCAACTGGCGCTGGCGCGTCCGGATGTCGAACTGCGGGTCAGCCACAACGGCAAGGCGCTGCGTCGCTATCGCCAGGGCGGCGAGGACGCGCTGTTCTCCGGCGATCGCCTGCTCGAAACCCTCGGCGAGGAATTCCTCGCCCACGCCCTGCGCATCGAACACGAAGGTCCGCTCTCGACCGACAGCGGCAGCCGCATCCGCCTGACCGGCTGGATCGCGCAGCCGGCGTATTCGCGCGCCAGCGCCGATCAGCAGTACCTGTTCGTCAACGGCCGCGCGGTCCGCGACCGCAGCGTCGCGCACGCGGTGAAGCTGGCCTATGCCGATGTGCTGTTCCACGGCCGCCAGCCGGCCTATGTGCTGTTCCTGGAGGTCGATCCGCGCCGCGTCGACGTGAACGTGCATCCGGCGAAACACGAAGTCCGCTTCCGCGACGGGCGCGCGATCCACGATTTCGTGCATCGCACCCTGCACGCCGCGCTCGCCGGCACCCGCGCCGGCAGCGAGGCCGACGGCGCGGCGCTGTCGGCGGGGCAGGGCGGTGCCTTGCCGCCGTTCGCATCGCCGATGTCGTCGTCGACCGCTGCATCGCCGGCGATGCAATGGCAGCGGCCGATGCCACAGACCGGGCTCGGGCTACGCGTGGACGATGCCCGCGCCGCCTACGCTGCGCTGTACGCCGTGCCTTCCGCGCCGGGTGCGCTGCCGGCGCAGGGCGCGCAGTCGCTGCCCGAAGCGCGCGAGGGCGAGGCGCCGCCGCTGGGTTACGCGATCGCGCAGCTGCACGGCATCTACATCCTCAGCGAATGCGCCGACGGCCTGATCGTGGTCGACATGCACGCCGCGCACGAGCGCATCGTCTACGAAAAGCTCAAGCACGCGCACGACGGCATCGGCCTGCGCACCCAGCCGCTGCTGGTGCCGCAGACGCTCGCGGTGTCCGAACGCGAGGCCGAGACCGCCGAGCGCGAGACCGAGACGCTCGCCGCGCTCGGTTTCGAGATCACCCGCAGCGGGCCGCAGACGCTGACCCTGCGCGCGGTGCCTGCGCTGCTCGCCGACGGTCAGGTCGAAGCGCTGCTGCGCGACGTGCTCGGCGATCTGGTCGAACACGGCGCCAGCCGACGCGTGGCCGGAGCGCGCGACGAACTGCTGGCGACCATGGCCTGCCACGGCGCGGTGCGCGCCAATCGTCGCCTGAGCCCGCCGGAGATGAACGCGCTGCTGCGCGAAATGGAAGCCACCGAGCGTTCGGGGCAGTGCAATCACGGGCGCCCGACCTGGGCGAAATTCACGCTGGGCGAGATCGATCGCTGGTTCCTGAGGGGGAGGTGAGCATGCGCAACGGAACGATGCACGGAAGGACTCTGTGGGGCGCGGTGGTCGTCGCGCTGGCGATCGCGACGGTCGCGCTCGGCGGCTGCGGCAAGGACGACGACGCGGACGGCCAGGCCGACGCGCTGATGACCGAAGCCGAGGCGCAGTATCTCTCCGAGGAAAATCTCTGGCGCATCCAGCGCCAGGAAAAACTCACCGCGCCCGACGGCTGGACCAGTCTGGTCGGGCTGCACTGGCTCAATCTCAAATCGCACTACATCGGCAGCGGACCGCGCAGCGGCATCCGTCTTGCGTTCGGCCCGGAATCGATGGGCATGGTCACTCGCGACGGAGGCCGGATCTTCTTCACGCCCGAACGCGGCGTGGCGCTCACGCTCGACGGCGAGCCGGTCACCGGCCGGGTCGAACTGCGCGACGACAGCCAGGGCGCGCCGAGCGTGCTCGGCTTCGACGAGGGCAAGGGCCAGATCGTGGTGATCGAACGCGGCGGCAATCGCGCACTGCGCGTGCGCCACGCCGATGCGCCCACCCGCACCGGCTTCCGGCCGATCGACTACTGGCCGCCGGATCGCAGCTGGCGGATCGAAGCGACGTTCGTGCCGCATCCGGCCGGCCACATGCTGCCGATCACCAACATGGTCGGCACTACCGAACCCACCGCCAATCCCGGTGCGCTGGAGTTCGAGCGCGACGGCAAGACCTTCCGCATCGAGGCGCTGGATCAGGGCGGCGACAGCCTGCTGCTGCTGATCGCCGATCTCACCAGCGGCCACGAGACCTACGGCCCCGGCCGCTATCTGGACGTGCCGCGGCCCGACGCGAAGGGCAAGGTCGTGATCGATTTCAACCGCGCCTACAACCCGCCCTGCGCGTTCACGCAGTTCGCGACCTGCCCGCTGACGCCCGATGCGAACCGTCTCGACCTGGCGATCCGCGCCGGCGAGAAGAAATACGTCGCCGCGAAATGAGCGACCTCGTCTTTCGATCACAGGATTCCGCATGCGCCCCGCTTCGCGACTGATCGTCCTCGTTCTCGCAGCCGCGGCGCTCGCGATCGCGGTCGCCGCCGCCGCGCGCGCGCTGCGCGACGATGCGCCGCCGCCGGTGCCGCTGCTGTGGAAAGTCTCCGACGCCGACAACGATCTTTACCTGCTGGGCTCCTTCCATCTGCTGCGCCCCGATGACTATCCGCTGTCGGCCGATGTCGATAGCGCCTTCGCCGACGCCGAGGCGCTGGTGCTGGAACTCTCGCCGGAGGAAATGGCCTCGCCGGAGCTCGGCATCGCGATGCGCCGCGCCGGCCAGCGCGAGGACGGCCGCGCGCTGCGCGAGGATCTCGACCCGGCGCTGGCGGCGAAGCTCGACGCCTGGGTCGAGGCCAATGCAGGCATCCTGCGCGCGATCGGGATGACGCCCGACAGCCTGCAGCAGTCGGAGCCCTGGTACGTCGGTCTGCACATCACCCTGATCGAGATGCAGAAGCTCGGCCTCGACCCGCAGCTGGGCCTGGAC
>JBIJBH010000422.1:0-3545 GCA_044345315.1 Lysobacteraceae bacterium | reverse complement strand
GAGAACAGATACGGGGAATCCCCGCCCTGATCGACGATCAGGGTGTTGTCGCGCACCCGTTTGCCGACCACGAACCACGGCGCCGCTGCGAATCCGCGCACGCCGCCGATCTGCAGGCCCTCGCGCTGGCCGAGGGTGAAATAGAACACGCCCGGATGCTCGCCGATGCGGCGGCCGTCGGGCGTGACCATCGGTCCGGGCTTCGCCGGCAGATAGCGCCCAAGGAATTCGCGAAAATCGCGCTCGCCGATGAAGCAGATGCCGGTCGAGTCCTTCTTCTCCGCGGTCGGCAGCCCGGCCTCGGCGGCCATCCGGCGCACGTCGGGCTTGTCCAGATCGCCGAGCGGAAACAGGGTCGCGGCCAGCTGCGACTGCCCGAGCTGATGCAGGAAATAGCTCTGGTCCTTGTTGCGATCGGCGGCGCGCAGCAGCTGCCAGCTTCCGTCGCGCTCGCGCACCCGGGCGTAGTGGCCGGTGGCGATGCGCTCGGCGCCGAGCTCGCGCGCGGCGTCGAGGAAATGCTTGAACTTGATCTCGCGATTGCACAGCACGTCGGGATTCGGCGTGCGCCCGGCGGCGTATTCGGCCAGGAAGTGCTCGAACACGCCGGCCCAGTACTGCTTCGAGAAATCGCGGAAATGGATCGGAATGCCGAGCCTGCCGCAGACCGCGACCGCATCGCGGCGGTCGTCCTCGGCGCGGCAGTCGCCGCTGCCGTCGTCGGCCCAGTTGGTCATGAACAGGCCGGCCACCGACTGCGCGGGGTCGGCGAGCGCCCGATCGCGCAGCAGCAGCGCTGCGACCGAGGAATCGACGCCGCCGGACACGCCGACGATGATGCGGGGGGCGGCCATCGGCGGAGGCTCAGGCCAGATGCTGGAGCAGGGCCAGCGGCGAGCGATGTCCGGCGAGGTGGTCGGCCACCACCTGCCAGACCAGCGGGCTGCGGTGGCGCTCCCGGGCTGCGTGCAGTTCCTGCGGGGTCATCCACAGCGCCCGGACGATGCCGTCGTCGAGGGTTCGCGCCGGATCGTGGCGTTCGGGTTCGGCGGCGAAGGCGAACCGCAGGTAATGGCGGCCGTTCTCCGGCGCCTTCCATTGATAGGCGCCCAGGAACGCGGTCAGGCGCACGTCCCAGCCGGTTTCCTCGCGGGTCTCCCGCAGGGCGGCCTCCTGCAGCGATTCGTCCGGTTCCAGATGGCCGGCCGGCTGGTTCAGCACCAGCCGGCCATTGACCCGCTCCTCGACGCAGAGCAGGCGACCGTCGGCGACGACGACCGTGGCCACGGTGACGTCCGGTTGCCAGAAGCGTCCTTCGCGATAACTCATGCGGCGGACCGGCTCACAGTTCGTCGCGGTCGCCGCTCAGCTCGATCTCCATGTCGTCGGCGACTTCGGCGACGATGTCCATGGCGGCTTCGAGTTGCAGGCCGTTCACGCTGTCGGGCAGCTTGATCACGAAATACAGGATGCCGCCGCCGATCTCCCAACTGCCGAACTTGCTGCGGCGGCTCTGTTCCAGGAGTTCCAGCGCCTTGGCGCCGTTGACCCCGTCCTTGTCCACCCGCGCCGCCGGCGCGAACACTTCGCGGATGGTGAAGCCGGCGATCGTTTCGGTCGTGCCGCCGACGAACACCAGCTGGGTGCGGCCTTCCTTCGAATAGTTGTAGGTCACGCGGAAATCGCCGTCGTCGTCGACCGCGTACTTGATGCCCTGGGCATCCAGCCGCGACTTGACGGAGGCGTCCTGCGCGAAGGCGGCCGGGACGAGCGCGCTGCTGCCCGCAAGCAGCGACAGAGTGAGTGCGAGACGGTACGACGAACGCATGGTGGTGTGCCCCTGGTGACGGTCGGGATGACCGTGTCGTGACGCATTGTGAGCCTCGGAGCGGACCGCCGTCCATGGTGTCGAGGGCGCTGCAGGCCGTCACCTCGGAAGGTCGCGGTCGCTGCCGGGACCGAGAGGACCGGCAGCGACCGACCCCGGTCTGTCCGGATCCGACTGCCCGACCGCAGACCGTCGGCAGGGCCAGCCCGTATAATTCGCGGATGAGCCGCCCACCCGAACACGAACACGAACACGGCGTCGCCGTCGAAACCGGACGGCCCGAGCTGGCCCGCCCGCCGCTGTACTCCGTGCTGCTGCTCAACGACGACTACACGCCGATGGACTTCGTGGTCGAGGTCCTGATGCGTTTCTTCAGCATGAATCTGGAGAAGGCCACCCAGGTCATGCTCCACGTGCATACCCGCGGCCGCGGCGTGTGCGGGGTGTTCACCCGCGAAATCGCCGAGTCCAAGGTCGCCCAGGTGAACGAATACGCCCGCATGCACCAGCATCCCCTGCTGTGCACCATGGAAAAGGCCTGAGGCCGCCCCCACAACGGGCGTCACGGGTCCGATGGCCCGGAACTTGCGTGTGCACTTGCATCCGACCGCGCATTGAGCGCATTGTCATCCGGAATGGAGGTCACGATCGCGGCAGCCCGAACGCTGCGATCGGCGGCTCGGGCACGACGCAGTGTTCCAGATCTTCGGTATTCCGCGGCAGGGCGGGGCGACCCATCCTGCATCGACAGGATCCGATCGGCGGCGCTGGATGCGTCATGGCGGGAAGCGGCACGCATGGTGTGACACGGCAACGATGTGACACGGCATGAAGTGACGCGGAGCGACGTGACACCACGCGGCAGACCTGGTCCCGAACGGCAGAACTTTTCGGAGGCGGCAGCGACCATGTTCAGCAAAGACCTCGAATACGCCATCGGCCAGTGTTACAAGCACGCCCGTGAAGCGCGTCACGAATACATGACGGTCGAGCACCTGCTGCTCGCCCTGCTCGACAATCCGTCGGCGGAGACCGTACTCAAGGCATGCGGTGCCGATTTCACCCGGCTGCGCGCCGACCTGCAGCACGCGATCGAGACCTCGGTCGCGACCCTCGCCGAGGACGACGCCCGCGACACCCAGGCGACCCTCGGCTTCCAGCGCGTTCTGCAGCGCGCGGTCTATCACGTCCAGTCCTCCGGCAAGAGCGAAGTCACCGGCGCCAACGTGCTGGTCGCGATCTTCGGCGAGAAGGACTCCTACGCCGTCTACTACCTCAACCAGCAGGGCATCACCCGGCTGGACGTGGTGAATTTCCTGTCCCACGGCATCGCCAAGACCGGCGACAGCCCCGAATCCCAGGGCCAGGAATCCTCCGAGCAGGGCAGCGAAGGCGAGAGCGGCGAGGGCCGCAACGATCCGCTGGCCGAGTTCACCACCAATCTGAACATCCTCGCCCGCGAAGGCCGGATCGACCCGCTGGTCGGCCGTGCCGACGAGATCGAGCGCACCATCCAGGTGCTGTGCCGGCGGCGCAAGAACAATCCGCTCTACGTCGGCGAGGCCGGCGTCGGCAAGACCGCGCTGGCCGAAGGTCTGGCGCGGCGGATCGTCGACGGCGAAGTCCCCGACGTGCTGGCCGGCGCGACCATCTTCTCGCTCGACCTCGGTGCTCTGGTCGCCGGCACCAAGTATCGCGGCGACTTCGAGAAACGCCT
>JBIJBH010000349.1:0-4467 GCA_044345315.1 Lysobacteraceae bacterium | reverse complement strand
CGAAGTTGTAGAAAAACCCCCTCCCATCCTGCAAAATTCCGACCACTCACGCAAGGGATGCGGCAATGGCGCGCTACCGACCTGTCGATATGAGTCCGCGGCTGCTGCCGGTGGTGCTGTCGGAGCAACTGGTTCCCGGGACGTTCGCCGATGCGGTGCATCGGTTGGTCGATGTTCTGGACCTGTCGGCGTTCGACGCCCATTACCGCAACGATACGACTGGCGCGCCGGCGCATGCGCCCGGGGTGTTGCTCAAGGCGGTGCTGCTGGCGTATTCCCAGGGCATCGTCAGCTCGCGTCGGATCGAGCGCGCCTGTCGCGAGAACGTGCTGTTCATCGCGATCACCGGCGACGCCAAGCCGCATTTCACCACGATTGCTGACTTCGTGAGCCGCTCGCGCGATGCGATCGCGGCGGTGTTCGCCCAGGTGCTGGCGGTGTTGGACAAGGAAGGCTTGATCGGCCGCGAGATGTTCGCGATCGACGGGGTGAAGTTGCCGTCGAACGCATCCAAGCATCGCTCGGGCACGCGCGCGGAGTTTCTGGAGCGTGCGCAGAAGCTGGAGGCGAGTGCGCAGCAGATGCTGGCGCGTCACCGCAGCAACGATGAAGAGGGCGCGGAGCGGATCGAGGAGAAGGTCGCGTCGCGGATCGCGCGGATGAATCGGGAGGCGGCCAAAATTCGCGATTGGCTGGCGGCGAACCCCGACGATCGCATGGGCGCAAGCGGCAAGGTCTGCAAGTCGAACCTCACCGACAACGACTCGGCGAAGCTGGCGACCGACAAGGGCGTCGTGCAGGGGTATTGCGGCGTTGCGGTGGTGGATGCCGAGAATCAGGTCATCGTCGAAGCCTCGGCGCACGGTACCGGATCGGAGCATGCGCTGTTGCTGCCGGTGCTCGATGCCTGCGCCGATCGCCGTCGCGCGCAGACGTTGATCCTTGCCGATGCCGGTTATCACAGCGAAGCGAATCTGGCGGCGTTGGCCGAACGCGGGATCGATGCGTTGATCGCCGACACGCAGATGCGTCGGCGCGATCCGCGTTTCTCCGAGCGCGGCAAGCACACCGCCAAGCCCGATGCGCTGCACGACAAGTCGTCGAAGTCGACATCCAGGCTGTTCGGCGCGGATCGTTTCATCGTTTCCGAAGACGGCTCGCATGCGATCTGTCCTGCGGGCCAGCGTCTGTATCGCAACGGCAAGGACTGCACGATCGGCGACTATCATGCGACGAAGTTTCGCGCGCCGGTCAGCGCCTGCGCGGACTGCGCGCTGCGTGCGCAGTGTTTGCGCAAACCGGCGACGCGCGCGCGTCAGGTGTCCGTGCTCACGCGCAAGACGCACAACAAGCACCCGCACACGCAACGCATGCGCGAGCGGATCGACAGCGAAGACGGACGCGCGCAGTACAGCCGACGCCTGGGCACGGTGGAGCCGGTGTTCGGCAATCTGCGCTACAACAAGGGTCTGCGACGATTCACGCTGCGGGGCCAGCGCAAAGTGGATGGCCAGTGGAAGCTGTTCGCATTGGCCCACAACATCGAGAAGTGGGCGAATTGCAGGAAAGCGGCGTGAGAAGACCGGCGAAGAAGCGTGTCTGCGGCCCTGTGCGCGCGACAGATGCAGGTAGAACACAACGCACGCGACCCGCAACGGTGTCAGTAGACGATCGCCGCAGCATGCAGAGGCCGGCTATTGCAGAAAATGGGCAGCGTTTGCGGCTGAAAATGGCTTTTTCTACAGCTTCATCGAACAGATTCCGGCTGCGCTCTGCGCAGGCCATGTACAGGGAGGGTCCACGGTCGTTCTGAGCGGTTGCGGCGCAGGACGCGTCCAGGGCGACGGGATCGGCCAGCAGGGCCGCGACCGCGCGCTCGGTGCGGATGCGTTCGGCCCCGGAGCAGGCCATGTCGGCGAATCCGGCGCGGTCGGGCGGCGTGCGGCCGTCCTGGCAGATGATCGCGTAGGCCGCATCGTCCTCGATCAATCGATCCTGCAGCGCACCCTCCAGTGCGCTTTCGTAGAGCGAGCAGGCCGAACGCAGCGCGCCGTCGCGTTCGATCTGCGGCGTCGCTTCGCAATCCGCGGCCACTCGGCGCGGCTGTCGCAGCACCAGCGCTTCGCCGGCCTTGCGGTCGCGTTCGAAGTCGATCGGCCAGCAGGCCTGCGCGAGTGCGGGGCTGCGCGCCTGCTCCGCTGTCCTCTCGCATTGGCGGGCGAGTTCCTGCGGATTCTCCTGCAGTCGCGACGCTTCCTCGCTCACCGCCCGATCCGCTTCGCGTTCGCGTTCACGCCGCGCGCACGCGGCCTCGGCATTCGCCGTCATCGGGCCGTAGGGCGGCGGCAGCGCCTGGCCGGCGCACACCCGGCTCGCCCATTTTTCGTAGGACAGATCGACCGGAAATCGGTCGTCGTCGCGATATCCGATCGTCTCCCGCATCTGCGCGATGTTGCCGACCAATGCCCGGGTGTTGTCCGGATCCTTCAGATCGGCGTCCGGCGGGAGCGCATCGAGCATCGCATCCAGCACCGCCAGCGCCGCATCGAAACGGCCCAGTTCGCGCAGGGCGTTCGCGAGCAGCCGCCGCGCGCCCGATTTCTGCGGCTCGGGCACATCGATCGCATCGATCAGCGCAGGGCCCTGTTCGGCGATCCGCGTCACGCGTCGCTTGCGCTCGATGGGATCGATCGTCGCCCAGCTGCCTCGCACCATCAGTTGCCAGCGCGTCCACGCGGACAGGTCCAGTTCGGTCGCCAGCCACAGCGCGCGCTCGTAGCGGCCCTTCGCTGCGAGCGCGCGATACGCCTCGCTCGCGACCAGCGCGGGCAGTCGCGCCAGTTGTTCCGGCGTGTAGGTCCGGTAGGTCAGTGCCGAACTGTCCGCCGGGCTGTCGAAGTCCGGGATCAACACCAGACCATTGTCCGGGCACTCGGGAATCTGCGCGTCGATCGCCGCATCGCCCAGCCAACTGCCGTCGGGAAACCGCACCAGCGCCAGGCTCGGATAGCCGATGTCCTGCGAGAAAGTTTTGCCGTCGATCGGGCAGACGAACGCGCGCATGTCGAAGGCCGCAGGCGTCTCCGACGCGGCGGCCATGCCTGTCGGCAACGACAGCAGGGCGGCGAGGACGGGCAGGGCGAGGGCGCGGCGCAGGGTCGGGGGCATCATCCGGCGAGTGTAGTGTCGGGGCCGGCCGGCCGCACCGCCGGGCGCCTGTGGCATGATCCGCCCATCCCCCCTCGGTCCCGACCACGATGACGGTATCGCAGCCCCACGGATGGCGACGCGCGCTCGCGGCGGCGCTGTCCTGCGCATTCATCGCGCTGCCGGCCGCGGCGCAGACCGAAGCCTGGACCCCGCTGGATCGCGCGCCGGCCGAGATCGAACGCCTGCTGCTGGGCCTGCCCACCGCCGACACCGGCCTGCCGCTGGCCGCGCGCCGCGGCATGCTGCAGCGCGCGGAAGTGGTGGAGATTCCCCGCGCCGGCGGCGGGACCGACCGCTATTTCCGCCTGCGCCACGAGGCCGAGGGCGTGTACTTCAGCGCGACGATCCGCAGCCTCGCCGGCGCCAAGCCGTCCGACACCGTCTATCTGCTGCAGGCCGATCACCAGATCGACCGCTGCGCCGCGCTGCAGCCGCTGCTGACCCGCGCCGACCGCGCGCCGCGCGATTTCTGCCGCGACGATGCCGAGTCCGGCGTCGCCGTGCTGCGCGAACGCCCGCGCCGTTTCGGCTACAGCGCGTGGCGCCTGGGCAGCAGCGGCAAACCGAAGAACGTCACCCGCAGCGTGCTGCCCGAAGACCCGATCGCGCGCCTGCCCGCCGCCGAGCGCGAAGGCGTGCACGACGACAGCGGTGCGCCTGCGGCCGCCTGGGTCGATCGCAGCCGCTTCGCCGAAGTGCCGGTGCTGCGGCTCTATCTCGAATATGGCGACGGCCGCGGCCTGCCGCGCGACCATCCGCGCGCCTTTCCCGGCGGTTATCCGGGCGACCGCGTGCACACCGCGCATCTGGGTTTCCTGGTCTGGGACGGCCGCCGTTTCGAATTGCGCCGGACCGTGCCGCGCGCGCTGTGGCCCTGCACCCACGACGCCGCGTTCTCGCCCAGCGGCCAGAGCTGTCGCCCCGACAGCCCCGACCCGTTCATCGCGCCGCCCTGATCGCTCCGCCGAACCTACCGCATCCGCACCGCGTCAACGACGAAGGAGACCGTCATGACCGACCCCGTCAACGGCGAAACCCGCGCCCCGCTCGACATCAGCGCCAGCGCCGACCAGGTCGTCGCGCTGCTCAACGCCAACCAGCGCGTCGAGGCGATGCGCATGCTCGAACGCCAGCGCGAAGGTCAGCCCGAAATCGTGCAGGACGCGCTCGACCGGATGGTCTCGTATCGCGGCCGCGATGCGCTCGGACGCATGCAGGCCGACGTGATCCGCAGCATGGATCCGGTCTCCGACCCCG
>JBIJBH010000348.1:0-4468 GCA_044345315.1 Lysobacteraceae bacterium | reverse complement strand
CCATGATGACGTTCTTGAGCACCTGCGGCAGTTGCAGCTCCTCGATGCTCGGGATCACGCTGCGGATCGCGCGGATGACCATGCCGACCTCGCCGCGCTGCTTGAACACGTTGACGCGGAAGCGCCCGGCGTCGGCCAGCGACAGCGCCATGTTCAGCTCCAGATCGCGTTCGAACTCGGGCACCTGACCCTCGTCCATCAGCGAATAGGCGATCTTCTTGACCATGCCCGGCGGCAGGCCGGTGTTGCCGAGCGGGTAGAGCTTGCCCTCGACCTTGATGTGCACGGGCGCCCCGGTGGTCAGGAACATGTCCGAGGCGTTTTTGTCCGTCATCAGCTTCAGGAAATAGCCGATGTCCATTGATGAACCTCCCCGCGACTGTGTGCTGCCAATTTGAACGGCGATGTGCCGAGACCGGTGTGTCGGAGCGAGCCGTGCCGCGGCCGCGCGCACCCGCATGAGCGTTTCCGCCCGGCGGTCGCGTTGCATCGGCCGCGCGGGCTGACGACAATGGGGCGGCTCGGCGATCGAAACGGACTCTGATCGCGCTTTCCTCCGTCGCGACCGCGTTCGCGACGCTCGTCCGGAGACGCCACGTCCGGGACACCCGCCCGCGATCCCACCGGTACACCCCACATGCCCGCAAGCTTCGCACAAATGCCGCGCGTCCCGCAGCACCTGCATCCGCGATTCCGGACCGCCTGGGCGCTCATGCTTGTGACCCTGCTCACGTTTCCCTGCATGGCGCTGGCGCGCGACCCGCTGCCGAGCCAGGAGATCGACATCGCCAAGGCCGCGGTGCTGCGCGCCGAAGCGGCCGATGCCGATCAGTACGCCGCCGAGGCCCTGCTGCGATCGCGCACCACGCTGGGCCAGGCCCAGGCCGCGCTGGCCGCGCGCAAGGCCGCCGATGCGGTCGGTCTGGCCCGCCTCGCCGCGGCCGAGGCCGATTTCGCCCACGCCCGCAGCCGCGCGGCCGCGCAGCAGTCGGAGCTGGTGCTCAAGCGCCAGGAGATCGCCGACCTGCGCCGTCGCCTCGGCCTGGAGGCGACGCCATGAGCCTGCCGCGCCTCCTGTTCGCGATTGCGCTGCTGCTGGCGCTGCTGCCCGGGCCGGCCGCGGCGGCCGACCCCGATGCCGATCCACTCGCCCTGCGCCTGCAGGGCATCGATACCGATCCCGCGCTCAACGCCCATGCCGCCTACGAGCGCCTGCAGGCGCGGCAGGCGATCCAGGAGCTGCGCGCGGCCAAGCGCAAACAGCGGCCGCAGGCGCTGGCGATCGCCCGGCTGCGGGTGGAAACCGCCGACATCGCCGCCCGCGCCGAGGCCGGCCGCGCCGAACTGCAGCGGCTGGAGTTGGAGCGCAGCGAACTGCTGGTCGAGGCCAGCCGCCGCGACGCCGAGCGCGCCCGCGCCGAGGCCGAGAGGATGCGGGTCGAGGCCCAGATCCAGGCCGAGGAAGCGGCGCGCCTGCGGGCCGCGGTCGATGCCGAGGCGCGCAGCCGCCAGGAAGCCGAGGGCCTGCTCGACGCGGTCGCCGCCGGCGAGGCCGAAAAGCTGCGCCAGGCCCGCGAGCGCGAGGCCCAGCTCGGCACCGAGGGTGCGGCCGGGTCCTCGCCGACGCCGGCGCCCAAGCCGGCGCCCAAGCCCAGGCCCAAACGGCGCTGATCGGGGGCCGCCGGGCTTGCCGCCGGATCCGGTGAAACCGGTATCGAAGAGCGGCAACCTGTTGAATTCAAAACCCTTTCTGCGGAGAGGGGCGAGGCTCGTCGTCGCCGTTCGACCGTCCGTCGCCATCGGTAGCGAAACCCGCCCGCGAGGCTTGCCCTCGGCCCGGGACAAGAGTAGTTTCGAACTTCCGGAGGGTCCATTCGCCGTCCGGAGGACCGAGCCACGATGACGTCCCTGCGTGAAGCCAGCCCGGAGAACGCCGCCGCAAGCCAGGTGCTTGCGGGCGCCCGGGTGAAGGGCGTCCGCGGAGGGTTTCCGATTCCGTCGTCGATCGCGCCCGAGTTGATCAAGCTCGATCCGCAACGCCCCGTGCCGCTGCAGGCCGGGGCGTTTTCGTTTCCGCCGCCCGCGTGCGCGGCGGCTCCCCTGCTGTCGATACCCCGTGTCGTCATCCCCGGACCGGCCATTCCGGCCGGCCGATCACCGTGCCGTGAGGAGAATTCCTATGTTCGAAGGGCAACCCCAGGCTGAAGTCGAAGCGCTGCTGAAGGCCAACGCAGAATTCCGCCAGCTGTATCACCGCCACAAGGAACTGGACAAGCAGGTGCTGGACGCCGAGCTCGGCGTGCTGCCGGTGGACGATGTGCGGCTGTCGCAGATGAAGCGCGAAAAGCTCGCCGCGAAGGACCGCCTGACCCGGATGTACGACGAACTGCATCACTGAAGCCGATCTCCCCGGCCCGCACCGCGGGCCGCCGGACGGCGCCGGGCCGCATCGCGCCCGCCGCCGTCCGCGGGCGGGCAGGGCGGGGCAGCGTGGCCGCGTCGGTGCCCTCCGCGCCGCCGATGCGATAATCCGGGCGTCTCCCTTTCGAGCCGGCGCCGGCATGTCGAACACGCCCCAGACCCCGAAGTCCCCGATCAGCGACTCCGTTCTCGACCTGATCGGCGACACGCCGATCGTCCGCGCCCGCCGTCTCGACGCCGGCCTGTGCACCCTGTACCTGAAGCTCGAAAGCCAGAATCCCGGCGGTTCGATCAAGGACCGCATCGGCCTGCGCATGATCGAAGCCGCCGAGCGCCGCGGCGACATCGCGCCCGGCGCGACCCTGGTCGAGGGCACCGCCGGCAACACCGGCATCGGCCTGGCCCTGGTCGCGCAGCAGAAGGGCTACAAGCTGATCCTGGTGGTCCCGGACAAGATGAGCCGGGAGAAGATCTTCAATCTCAAGGCGATGGGCGCCGAGGTCGTGCTGACCCGCTCGGATGTCGCCAAGGGCCATCCGGACTACTACCAGGACATGGCCAAACGCATCGCCGACGAGACCCCCGGCGCCTATTTCATCAATCAATTCGGCAATCCCGACAACCCGGACGCGCACGAATCCGGCACCGGTCCGGAAATCCTGCGCCAGATGCAGACCGTCGGCGGACTGGACGCGATCGTGTTCGGCTGCGGCAGCTCCGGCACCATGACCGGGCTCTCGCGCTGCTTCGCCGAGCATTCGCCCCACACCGAGCTGATCCTGGCGGATCCGGTCGGCTCGATCCTCACCGAGTACATCAACGAGGGCACGCTCAGCGAGAAGTCCGGGAGCTGGATGGTCGAGGGCATCGGCGAGGACTTCCTGCCGCCGATCTCCGACTTCACCCGGGTCAAGAAGGCCTACGCGATCACCGACCGGGAAAGCTTTCTGGCCGCGCGCGAACTGCTGCGCAGCGAGGGCGTGCTCGGCGGTTCCTCCAGCGGCACCCTGCTGGCCGCGGCGCTGAAATACTGCCGCGAGCAGACCGTGCCGAAGAACGTGCTGGTGTTCGTCTGCGACACCGGCAACAAGTACCTGTCCAAGCAGTACAACGACTACTGGATGCTGGACAACGGCTTCATCGAGCGCGAGACCCACGGCGATCTGCGCGATCTGATCCTGCGCCCCTACACCCGTCGCGACACCGTGGTGGTCGGGGCCGCCGATCTGCTGGTCACCGCGTATCAGCGGATGAAGCTGTACGAGATCTCGCAGTTGCCGGTGATGGAGGGCGACCGGATCGTCGGCATCCTGGACGAAAGCGATGTGCTGCTGCACGTCTACGGCGACGAGGCCCGATTCCGCGACCCGGTGTCCACCGCGATGGTCCGCAAGCTCGACATTCTCGACGTGCGTTCCCCGGTCGAAGCGCTGCTGCCGGTGTTCGACCGCGGCCATGTCGCGATCGTGATGGACGGCGACCGCTTCCTCGGCCTCATCACCCGGATCGACCTGCTGAACTGGCTGCGCCGCCGGGTGCAGTGAACCTCGGCGGAACCGCCGGCCGGGCCGTGCGGGGGCTGGCTTGTGGGGGCGGATGCTAAAATCCGCGGTCATTCGACGGAGCCGCCCCCGATGCCTCACGATCGCCCCGACCACCCCGCCGACGATACCCGCGACTGGGGGCTCGGCACCCGGGCCATCCACGCCGGCCAGCATCCCGACCCCAGCACCGGGGCGGTGATGCCGCCGATCTACGCGACCTCGACCTACGCCCAGAGCAGCCCGGGCGTGCATCAGGGCTTCGAGTACTCGCGGACCCACAACCCGACCCGCTTCGCCTACGAGCGCTGCATCGCCGGTCTGGAAGGCGGCAGCCGCGGTTTCGCCTTCGCCTCCGGCCTCGCCGCCACCTCGACGATCCTGGAGCTGCTCGACAGCGGCAGCCACGTGATCTGCATGGACGACGTGTACGGCGGCACCTACCGCCTGTTCGAGCGCGTGCGCCGGCGCAGTGCGGGCCTGGATTTCAGTTTCGTCGATCTCAC
>JBIJBH010000346.1:0-4491 GCA_044345315.1 Lysobacteraceae bacterium | reverse complement strand
CGTATTCCGGCCGAAATTTACCCTCGAAGCCGATTCGGTGCGCGCCTGGCTGGGGCCGCGCATCGCCCTGACCGAGTCGCGCGCGCTGGGCCGCCGCGAACGCGCCGACGAGATCTACGTGCAGGAAGCCGGCGTGGCCTACAGCCCGACCGATCACGTGTCGATCGTGGCCGAGCGCACGATCATGCTGTGGGGCCCCTCGCTGTTTTCTTCGCCGTCCAATCCGTTCTTCGCTTCGTCGAATCAGAGCAACCCCTTCGTTGAGCTGAGTCCGCGCGACTTCGTGCGCGTGCGCTATGCGCCCGACGATCGCTGGGCGTTCTCCGCGATCGGCAACGTGCGCCTCGGTCGCGACACCGACGAGTACGGCGACTTCCGCCGGATCTCCGCGCTCGGCGTCGAGCACACCGGCGAAATGCACTCGCTGAACCTGGTGCTCGCGCGGCGCGGCGACCTCGATCACGTCGGCCTGTTCGGCCAGTGGACGGCGAACGACGCGCTGCTGCTCTACGCCGATGTCGGCCATCGCACGCGCACCGCCGCGCGCAGCGTGGTCCGCGACGTCGCCTCGCCGTCGGGCTGGCGCGTGCAGGCGCGCGGCGATCGCGACGAGTTCGACGCCCTGATCGGCGCCAGCTACACCAACGCCGGCGGCGACACCCTCACGCTCGAGTTCCGCCACAATTCCCAGGGCCTGGACGATCGCGAGTTCGACGATCTGCGCGACGCCGCGGCGGATTATCTGCGCGCGGCGACCGATCCGGCTTCGATCGCGGACGCGGCCCGTTTCTTCGCCGAGACCTCCGACCTCGGCAGCCGTTCGCTGCGCCGCAACTACCTGCACGCCCAGTATCTGATCCGCGAAATCACCCCGCGCGTGGGCGGCAACGTGCTCGCGCTCTACGGTCTGGACGACGGCAGCGCACAGTGGATCGGGGTGCTGAACTGGTACGTCACCGACGAAAGCCGGATCTCGCTCAACGCGGTGTTCGGCTCCGGCCCGCGCGACGGCGAATTCCGCCGCTTCTTCGACACCGCGGTGTTCCTCGGCTACAAGCACTACTTCTGAGGCGCCGGGTCGCCGGGCGCGGCGATCCGCGCGCGACGCGCTCTCAGGCCCGACGCTGCTTGCCGTCGCCGGCCGCGGATTCCGCGCCGTGGGCGAGCCGCAGCAGTTCGGCCGGCAGCAGGATCTCGATGCGGCGGCCGGTGACCGCGATGATGCCGTCGTCCTGCAGGCGGGTGAAGGTGCGGCTCACCGTCTCCAGCGCCAGGCCGAGGAAACGGGCGATGTCCTCGCGGCTCATCGGCAGCTGGAACTGGCGGTCGGAATGGCCGATGTTGCGATAGCGCTCGCCGAGGCTGTGCAGGAACAGGGCGATGCGTTCGTTGGCCTGGCGGCGGACGAGGATGCCGAGATGATCGTGATCGCGGCCGACGCTCTGGCCGATCACGCGCAGCAACTGCTGCTGCAGGTTGGGGATCTGCGCCGCGACCTTCGCCAGCTGGTCGTAGGGCACCTCGCAGACGTTGGCGGCGGTCAGGGCCACGCCCTCGCAGCGGTGCTCGCCGGTGCCCAGAGCGTCGAGGCCGATCAGCTCGCCGGGCAGGTGGAAGCCGAGGACCTGCTCCTCGCCGTCCTCGCTGATGCTCACCGACTTGAACGCGCCCTCGCGGGCGACGAACACGGCGGTCAGCGGGTCGCCGAGACGGAACAGGCGTTCGCCGCGGGCGATCTGGCGGCGGTGCTGGACGATGCGGTCGAGCTGCTGCAGCTCATCGGCGCCGATACCGCCGGGCAGGCAGAGCTGGCGCACCGAACAGTAGGTGCAGCCGCGACGCAGCTGGATCAGATCGAGGACAGGAGAGTCGCTCATGGCCATAGTGTGCCATGCGCAGGTGCCCGGTCGAACCCGACTTCCGTCCGAGATCCGCGGCAAGGCCGGTCCGCACTGCAGTCGGCGATTCCGTCCCCCGCGGCCCGCGAGCGCCCGGCCGGCGCCCGCCGCCGGGAATCCTTTATACTGCCCCGATTGTGCGGCCGGCCCCGGCGCGCGGCGCTTCCGGGCCCCGGTTCCGCCACCTGCTCCAAACCTCCTGTCCCAACCTCTTTCGTGCCTGCGGGTGAGTCGTGCGCAACTACGATCTGGACTTTCTGAAGCGGTTTTCGATGGTCATCGCCTTCCTGATGGTGGTGACCCTGGCCCTGATCCTGTTCGCGATCTACCTGCACGGCACCTTGCCGCACAGCTCGAACCCGATCGAGGCGCAGCGCACCGAAAACCGTATCGCCCCCAGCGGCGCGGTCTACGCCGGCGCCAGCGGCGAAGCCGCCCGGGCCGCGGCCGATGCCGCCGCCAAGGCCGCCGCCGCCGCCCAGGTCGCCTACGGCGGCACCCTCGACGGCTCGGTGATCTACGGCAACCTCTGCGCCGGCTGCCACACCTCCGGCGCCGGCGGCGCACCCAAGCTCGACGCCGCCGGCCTCGGTGCCCGCGCCGCCAAGGGCAAGGACCTGCTGTACAAGCATTCGATCGAAGGCTTCACCGGCGACGCTGGCGTGATGCCGGCCAGGGGCGGCAACCCGGCCCTCACCGACGAACAGATCAAGGCCACCGTCGACTGGATGCTCGATCAGGTCTGATCGCCGCACGCATTCGCGCTCCACCGCAACGCCGCCTCCGGGCGGCGTTGTCCGTTCCGAGACAAGCACGTTCCGAAACAACCACGTTCCGAGACACGCCCGGCTTCCGGGACAGGAGTTCGCCCATGCGTCTGCCCATCGCCCGCTGTCTGCCCCTGCTGCTGGGCTGGACCTTCTGCGCCTCCGCCCAGGTCGTTTCCGTCGGCAGCGTCCAGGGCAGCGGCGAGCGCAGCGCGCGGGTCGGCGAGCGGGTGGTGGTGGAAGGCGTCATCACCGCAGCGGTGGACGGCGATCGCCGCGGCTGGTTCCTGCAGGGGCGCGAGGACGGCGACCCGACGACCTCCGATGCGCTGTTCATCGTCGCCGAGGACGCCGGCGCGGCCACCGTCGCGGTCGGGGACAGCCTGCGCGTGAATGGCACCGTGGCCGAGCTCGATGCCGGCCAGGGCAGCCTCACTGCGCTGCGCTCCGCAGGCTTCAGCCCGCTGGAGACGAAGATCGACCTGCCGCGCCCGACCCGGATCTCGGAACCGCCGACCGACTGGGAGCGCCACGAAGGCATGCGGGTGCGGATCGTCGCGCCGCTGACCGTCTCCGGCACCCACCGGCTGCAGCGGCAGGGCGAGCTGCTGCTGAATTTCGGCGAGCGCCTGCGCACCCCGACCGATGCCGTGGCGCCCGGCGCGCCGGCGCGCGCGCTGGCCGAGGACAACGCCCGGCGCAGGCTGTGGCTGGACGACGGCAGCACCGCCGAGCGCACGGCCGCAACTCGTGACGCGATCCCCTATCTGCCCGCGAGCGGCCCGCCGCGCACCGGCAGCCGGGTGTCGCGGGTCGAAGGCGTGATCGACCAGCGCGGCGGCGCCTATCTGCTGCTGCCGACCGCGCCGCCGCGGTTCCGCGAAGCGCGGCCGTCGCGGCCGCCGCGGGTGGCGGGCGATGTGCGCATCGCCGCGTTCAATCTCGAAAACCACTTCAACGGCGACGGCCTCGGCGGCGGCTTCCCGACCCCGCGCGGCGCGCGCAATGCCGAGGAACTGGAGGTCCAGCGCGCGCGCCTGGTCGCCACCATCCGCGGCCTCGACCCCGACATCGCCGCGCTGATGGAGCTGGAGAACGACGGCTTCGCGCCGACGTCGGCGATCGCGCAGCTGGTCGATGCGCTCAACCGCGGCGACCGCGACGGCGACTGGCGCTACGTCGCCACCGCTGCCGACCAGGGCGACGACCAGATCCGGGTCGGCCTGATCTACCGCAGCGGCCGGGTGGCGACGGTCGGGGAGGCGGCGACCCTCACCGACGACCTCTTCGGCACGCGCAGCCGCCCGCCCATGGCGCAGAGCTTCCGCGCCGGCGACGGTCCGGTGTTCACGGTCGTCGCCAATCACTTCAAGTCCAAGGGTTGCGGCGAAGCTGCGGGGCCGGAGGCCGACCAGCGCGACGGCCAGGGCTGCTGGAACCCGACCCGGACCGAATCGGCACGTCGCCTGGACGCCTGGCTGCGCAGCGATCCGACGCGATCGGGCAGCGATCTTGCGATGATCGTCGGCGATCTGAACGCTTATACGATGGAAGACCCGATCCGCCTGCTGATCGATGCCGGCTGGCGCGACGCCTTCGCCGGGGCCGAGGCGCCCTACAGCTACGTGTTCGACGGCCTGACCGGCCGGCTCGATCACGCCCTGCTCAGCCCCGCTCTGGCCGCACGTCTGGCCGGGGCCGCGGAATGGCACAGCAACGCCGACGAACCGGTTGCCCGCGGCTATCGCGAACGCCCGCAGGATCGCGGCCCCTGGCGCAGCTCCGACCACGACCCGCTGGTGGTCGGCCTGCGCCTTCGCAGACCC
>JBIJBH010000452.1:0-3150 GCA_044345315.1 Lysobacteraceae bacterium | reverse complement strand
CTTCTTCCAGCCAGGCCATGCGGCCGGCGGCGTCGAGGCGGTCGCGCAGCAGGCGCCAGGCGGCTTCGAGATGGCGCACGTCGTCGGCGGCGTAGTGCAGCTGTGCGTCGGAGAGCGGGCGGCGCAGCCAGTCGGAGCGGGTTTCGCCCTTGTCGACGGCGACGCCCAGCAGTTCCTGCATCAGCCGCTGATAGCCGAGTCCGGCGCCGATGCCGCACAGCGCGGCGGCGATCTGGGTGTCGAACAGCGGCCGCGGCAGCGCGCCGCAGGTCTGGCGCAGGGCGATCAGGTCCTCGCCGGCGCTGTGCATCAGCTTGAGCGAGCGCGGGTCGGACAGCAGCTTCGCGAGCGCTTCGGGCATGCCCGGGACCAGCGGGTCGATCAGCAGGACCTCGTCCTCGCCCTGTGCGCCCTGCGGCGCGATCTGCACCAGCGCCAGCTGCGGCCAGTAGGTGCGCTCGCGCACGAATTCGGTGTCCAGCGCGAGCAGCGCCGGCGGTGCGGCGATGAGGGCGTCGAGTGCGGCGGGGTCGGCGATCCAGCGGGGCACGGGCGGGTCCGGGACGAAGGGCCGGGTATCGTAACCGCATGGGGCCGGGCCGCATGCCTGATCTGCACATGGGCGAGCGGTATGTGAGCGCATCGGCGTATGGGCGATCGGGTAAGGTGACAGCCTCGCGGAAGTGCGGAGCGAAGCGTGGCGGTGCGTGCGACACGTCGAACCTGGGCCTTGAGCCTGCTGGCAGCGGGCGCGCTGGCGCTGCTGTCGGGCTGCGATCGCGGCGGCGACGAGGCCGGTGAGACGTCGTCCGGGGCCGAGGGCAGGCAGGCCGCGGGCGAGGTGACGGTCAGCGGCGACGATGCGATCTCCGAACATCTGACCTGGCGGGTGCGGGCCCCGGCGCTGACCGCGGCCGATGCGCCCGCGGCGCGGCGGCGGGCGGCGGCGGCGCTGGCCGCGGGCCGGCTGTACGAGGACGCCGAGTCGGCGATTCCGCTGTATCGGGCGCTGATCGCGCTGGATCCCGCCGATGCGCGGGCCGCGGCTGGCCTTGAGCGTGCGCTCGCGGCGCTGGCCGAGGCCGGCGATGCGGCGCTGACCGCGTCGATCGAGACCTCGGGCGAGGACATCGCGACCCTGCGCCGGGCGCAGGCGATCGGCGCGGTGATGCGCGCCGTGGGTCTGGCCCGGGTGCAGGGCGGCGAGGCCTATCTGGAGCGGGTGGATCAGGCCGAGCGGCTGTGGGAGCTGAACGAGGCGGCCGAGGCCGAACTGGCGGCGGGGCGTCTGGGCGTGCGCGGCGAGCGCGGCGCGCTGCCGCTGTTCCGTCAGGTACTGGCGGAGACGCCGCAGCAGGCGCGGGCCAGTCAGGGCGTGGCCGCGGTCGAGAGCGCGCTGCTGCGCCGCGCCGAGCAGGCGGCGATCGAGGTCGATTTCGTCGCCGCAGAACGCTGGCTGGATCTGGCCGAGACCGTGCGACCGGGGTTCGAAACCACGAACACCGGGCGTGTGCTGGTCGAGGAGATTCGCCGCATCCACATCGCGCGCCTGCGCGACGAAGGCCTGGCCCTGCTGGCGCAGCCGCAGCGGCCGAATCATCTGCCATGGGCGCGCGAGAAACTGGCCGAACTGCTGCGGATCGCCAAACCCGGCGACCCGGCCGCGGCCGAGCTGCGCACGCGGATCGATCTGGCCGCGCATTACGGGCTGATGCGCCCGGGCCAGCGTTTCACCGATGCGCTGCGCGGCGGCGGTCGCGGCCCGCGGATGGTGGTGATCCCGCACGGCGGGTTCCGGATGGGCGCGCGCGACGGCGAGCCCGACGCCAGCGATTCGGAGCGGCCGTCGCGCTACGTGCGCTTCGATCGCGGCTTCGCGATCGCGCAGACCGAGGTGACGGTGGCCGAATTCCGCCGCTTCGTCGCCGCCAGCGGACATCGGCCGCGCGCGGTCCGGCGCGGGCATTCGCTGGTCTACGACGAACGCGGCGGCAATTTCGTGCGCCGCAGCGGCGTCGACTGGCGCCACGACCACGCCGGCCGCATCGCCGCCGACGACATGCCGGTGCTGCACGTCAGCGCCAGGGATGCGGAGGCCTACGCGCGCTGGCTGTCGGAGACCACCGGTCAACGCTATCGCTTGCCGAGCGAGGCGGAGTTCGAATACGCGCTGCGCAGCGGCGAAGTCGGGCGATATCCCTGGGGCGACCGCCCGCCCGGACCGGGCACCGGCAACCTCACCGGCGGCGGCGATCGTTCGCCCGCCGGACGCACCTGGGGCAATGCCTTCGCCGCGTATCGCGACGGTTACTGGGGGCCGGCGCCGGTGGCGACGTTCCGCGCCAACGATTTCGGCGTGCACGATCTGGAAGGCAACGTCAGCGAGTGGGTCGCCGATTGCTGGCATGATGGCTACCGCCGCGCGCCGACCCAGGGCGAGGCCTGGGTCAATCCGGGCTGCCGCACGCGGGTGGTGCGCGGGGGCGCCTGGGCCAATTCGCCGGCGCAGAGCCGCGCGGCCTGGCGCAGCCCGGCCGAGGCCGATGCGACCAACGCCGTGACCGGTTTCCGTGTGGTCAGAGATCTGTAGGAGACGCGAACATGCGACAAAGTCCCTTCGGCAACAGACGCTCCGGCGGCCAGGGCCGTCGCGGCGGCGGGATCAATCCGCGCTTCGTGATCCTGCTGCTGGCCGTGGGCTATGCGGCGTTCTACTGGTTCTCCAATCGCACCGAAGACCCCTACACCGGCGAACAGGTGCTGATCGACAGCGGCATTTCGGTCGATCAGGAAGTCGCGATGGGCCTGGAGGCGTATCAGCAGATCCTCGCGCAGGAGCGCCCGATCGACCCGCGCCATCCCGACGCGCAGAAGGTGCGCGAGATCGCGCAGCGCCTGATCGCCAAGGTGCCCGAAGTGGAGGCTGCGCTCGCCGCCGAAAACGGCAAGCAGCCCAACGGCATCTGGCGCGATTTCGAGTGGGCGGTGAGCGTGATCGAATCCGATCAGGCCAACGCCTTCTGCCTGCCCGGCGGCAAGATGGCGGTCTACACCGGTCTGTTCGATGTCGCGCAGAACGAGCACGCGCTGGCGGTGGTGATGGGCCACGAGATCGCGCACGCGCTGCTGCGCCACGGCGCGCAGCGGATG
>JBIJBH010000474.1:0-2971 GCA_044345315.1 Lysobacteraceae bacterium | reverse complement strand
CACATTCTGGGTATCGATCACGCGCAGCGAGAACGGCGTGTTGTGGCCGGCCGCCTGACGGATCGGTTTGTAGTCGTTGAGGATCGCGAAGCTGGCCTGGGTGGCGTTGTCGTAGATCGGACTGCGGTTCTTCATCACCGTCAGGCAGAAGACGTAGTCAAAATCGATCACCAGGCGCTTGAGGAACAGGTCGTGGATCTGGTCGACGCTGAACGAAGCGGTCTCGGCGTCGATGCCGCGCTCGGCGATATCGGACTCTAGGAAGTTCAGGGTCGCCTGTTCGTCGCGCGTGTCGGCGAAGACGGTATCGCCGATCTTGATCGAGATCGGCAGGATCTCGATGCCGTATTGCTCGTACACCGACGGCGGCATGTCGCACGTCGCATCCACTACCAGACCGATTCGCATGGCGGGCTTCCTCGGAACGGGGCGGGAACAGCAGGAGTCGATGACACGCCAACGACAGCAGACGGCCGCCCCTGCTCAGCCGCGCTGCACGCCGATCGGCAACTCCGCGAGCCTGCGCATTTCGGCCTCGTCGAGCAGGGCCGGATCGCGCAGGACCGCAACCGCGAACGCATGCGCATCATTCCCCCAGAACAGCGATTTGCCAAGTGCCAGCGTGGGGACGCCGAAGACGCCTGCAGCGATGGCCTGCTCGGTGTTGGCGCGCAGCGCGGCCTTGACCTCGGCGGATGCGAGCGCGGAAACCTGCACGCCGAAGCGTTCCGCGATGTCTGCCAGCGCATCGGCGCTGTCGCCGGGCGCGCCTTCCGCCCAGATCCGCGAGAAGATCGCATCGATCGCCTCGGGCGAAGAATTTGTTGCGACGCACAAACGCAATGCGTGAAGCGGGTTGAACGGATGCGCCGGCGGGAAGCGCAGCGGCACCCCGGATTCGCGCGCCTGCCACAGCACGTGGCGATAGGTGAACGCGCGCTTCGCGGGGATTTCCGCCGGGCCGCGCTGGCCCAGCGCATCGAGCACCGCCGCGAACAGGATCGGCACCGGGCGGATCGCGTGCCCGGCCAGCAGCGGCCGCAGCTTCTGCCACTGCAGATAGGCGAAAGGGGAGATGAAGTCGAAGTACCAGCGGCGATCTTCCGCGTCCATCTCCGCGACTCCGTTCAGCGGCTGCCGTCGGCCGGATAGGCGCGCGGCAGCGGGCCTTCGGCGCGCAGGTAGCGATCGCGCAGTTCGGTCTGGCGGCTGCGCATCGGGATCGCGCGGCCGTCGAACCACACCTGCGCCGCGACCGTGCTCACCTCCAGCGGATCGCCGGTCCACAGGACCAGATCCGCGCGCTTGCCCACCGCGATCGTGCCGATGCGATCGGCCACGCCGAAGGCTTCCGCAGGCACCCGGGTCAGCCCGGCGAGCCCGTCTTCCCAGGGCAGGCCGTTCGCGACCGCGTTGCCGGCGGCCTGACGGATCTTGCGCGCGTAGTGCGCGGTATCGTCGAACTGGCTGAAGCTCACCGGTACGCCCGCGGCGCGCAGCCGTGCGGCGTTCTCCAGGCTGGCGCCGATGCGATCGAAATCGCCCGGCAGATTGGCCAGCGGATCGAGGAACACCGGCACCTTGGCCGCGGCCAGCTGCGGCGCCATGATCCAGGCCTCGCCGCCGCCGAGGATCGCGATGCGCACACCGTGGCGCTGCGACCAGCGCAGCAGTTGGCGGATGTCGGCGGCGCGATGCACGCCGACCACCACCCGGCCGCCGCCGTCGAGGTAACGCGCGAAGGTCTGGCGCCCGGCGGGCGTGAGCAGGGCGATGCCGGAGTCGGCGGGAATGCGGCCGCGCGCCTCGTCCACCAGTTGGTCGAGGATCATCCACTGCGCGGCGCGCGAATTGCCGGTGAGGCCGGCGCTGTCGCTGCCGAGCTGGATGAACAGCGCGCGCGGCCCGATCGGGTCGGCGCTGCCGTCGAGCCGGACCATGCCGCCCTGGCCGCCGACGATCGAACCGCCGCGCACCGCGTCGGCGCCGAGCATCGTGAAGCCGATGCCTTCCACCCGCGCCACCGGCACCAGCACCGACAGCGGGTTGTAGGCGAGGGTCACGTCGAATTCCGGACGGACGAACATCTCCTTGGCCTCGCCCAGAGCCAGCGCCTGATCGCGCGACTCGTCGCCCAGCGAGATTTCCTGCAGACCCATCGAACTGACCCCGCCGAACAGGGTCGGCGTCAGCGGTCGGCCCTTCGCATCGACCACCTCGACGCCTGCGGCGGACAGGTTCTTGCCGATCGCGGCGATGTTGCCGTCGCGCACCAGCACGTCGGTGTCGCGCAGCGTGCCCTGCGCGCCGGCGGTGTGTACGGTGGCGTTGCGGATCAGCAGGTTCTGCGCGAACGCGCCGGCGCTTGCGCCGAGCGACAGCGCGCAGGCGAGCGCGGCCGCGAGCGGAAGCCTGAGCATGCGGTTCATCGCACACCTCCTTCGCGATCCTGGCCGAGCATGAAATCGGACACCGGCTGACGCGAACGATCGTTGCGGTCGTACAGCCGCGCGCCGTCGACGTAGACCTGTTCGGCCTTGGCGTAGACGCTGAAGGGATTGCCGTTCCACAGCACCACGTCGGCCATCTTGCCCGGCTCGAGCGTGCCGGTCTGGTCGAGGATGCCCATCGACTTGGCCGGATTCGCGGTGATCCAGAGGATCGCGCGCTCCGGCGGGATCTCGATGCCGACGCGCGTGCCCTGCGCCATCACCTTGGCCGCCTCTTGATTCAGGCGCTGGATGCCTTCGGCCGAATCCGAATGCACGATCGCGCAGCCGTTCTTCGGCCGGTCGACGATCAGGATGTTCTCCTGGATGCCGTCGAAGGCCTCCATCTTGAAGCCCCACCAGTCGGCCCACAGCGCGCCGCACACGCCTTCCTGCGCCAGACGGTCGGCCAGCTTGTAGGCCTCGGTGCCGTGATGGAAGGCGGCGATCTTGAACCTGAACTCCTTCGCCAGATCCAGCAT
>JBIJBH010000345.1:0-4507 GCA_044345315.1 Lysobacteraceae bacterium | reverse complement strand
AGGCGTGCGGTCCACCAGGCGAAGTCTTCCTTCGCCATGCGGTCCCAGCGGTAGATCGGATTGCCCCAGCGCTGGCCGGTGGGCGCCATCGCATCCGGCGGGCAGCCGGCGACGACTGTCGGCTGATGCGCGTCGTCAAGGAAATACAGATCCGGACGCGACCAGCAGTCGGCGCTGTGGTGGGCGATGAAGATCGGCAGGTCGCCCATGATCGCGATGCCGCGCGCGTTGGCGTAGCTCTTGAGCGCCTGCGCCTGGGTGTCGAAGCACCACTGCACGAAGGCCCAGAAGCCGATCTCGTCGGCGTGCGCGCTGCGCGCCTCGGCGAGGGCCTGAGGATCGCGGGTGCACAGCGATTCGGGCCACAGCCACCAGGGGCGGCCGTTGTTCGCGGTTTCGAGCGCCATGAACAGGGTGTAGTCGTCGAGCCAGCTGGCCTGACTTTCGCACCACTTCGTGAAGGCGTTGTGTTCAGCGGCGTCGCGCTTGGCGCGGAAGCCGGCGTGGGCGGCGCGCAGTTGCGCGTTGCGCCAGGGCACGAGCGTGCCGAAATCGACGCGGTGCGGATCGAAGCCTTGTTCGGGCGCTTGCGGCTGCGGCAGCCACCCGGCGGCGATCAGCGGTTCGAGCGCGACCATCAGCGGGCTGCCGGCGAAGGCGGAGACGCTCTGGTAGGGCGAGTTGCCCGGGCCGATCGGCGTGGTCGGCAGCCACTGCCAGATGCGCTGCCCGGCGGACTGCAGCCAGTCGACGAAGCGATAGGCCTCGGGCCCGAAGTCGCCGATGCCGTGCGGGCCGGGCAGCGAGGTCACATGCAGCAGCACGCCGGCCGTGCGTTGTTCGAGGTCGATCATCGGGAAGTCTCCTGGGAATGCGTGTCGCCCGGCGCCGGGTCGCGGCGCAGCAGCAGCAGCGCGCGCGAGGGTACATCGAAGGCGCCTTCGTCGGCGTGTGTCGTCTGGCCAGCGGCGACCGCGCCGCTGCTGTCGGCGGCGAGCCGCCAGGGACCGTGCGGCAGGCGGAAGCGCGCGGGCTGGGCACCGGGATTGAAGACGAGGCACCAGCGCGGCGGGACATCGGGATGCGCGGCGAGCTGGCAGGCGAAGGCGTGGGCGTGGGCGTCGTGCCAGTCGTCGACCTGCATCGGCGCGCCGTCGGGGCGCAGCCAGTGCACGGCCGGTTCGTGCGCCTGCGGCTGTGTCGGGAACCAACGCGGATGGCGCAGCAGCGGGTCGTCGCGGCGCAGGGCGATCAGCGCGGCGACGAAATCGACATCGTCGTCGCGGCCGAGCGCGGACCAGTCGATCCAGCCGGTCGGGTTGTCCTGGCAATAGGCGTTGTTGTTGCCGCGCTGGCTGTTGCCGCATTCGTCGCCGGCGCACAGCATCGGCGTGCCCTGGGCGAGCAGGGCGGTGGCGAGCAGGGCGCGGCGCACGCGGCGGCGGGTGTCTTCGAGCTGCGCGTGATCGCTGGGGCCTTCGATGCCGAAATTCGCGCAGACCTCGTGCGAGTGGCCGTCGCGGTTGTGTTCGCCGTTGGCGAGATTGTGCTTCTCGCGATAGCTCACCACGTCGGCGAGGGTGCGGCCGTCGTGCGCGGCGACGAAGTTGACGCTGGCGCCCGGAAGACGATTGCCGTGGTGGAACAGGTCGCTCGATGCGGTGAAGCGGCGCGCGAATTCGCTGCGACCGACGTGCGCGCCGGCGTCGGCGCCCAGCCAGTAGCCGCGGACCGCGTCGCGGAAGCGATCGTTCCATTCGAGAAAACGGCCGGGCAGGCGGCCGAGCTGATACCCGTCGTGGCCGCAGTCCCAGGGTTCGGCGATCAGATGCACCTGCGCCAGCACCGGGTCCTGGCGCAGCGCGATCCAGAACGGCGCGGTCGGGTCGAAACCGTGGCGTGTGCGGCCGAGCGCGGGCGCGAGATCGAAACGGAAGCCGTCCACGCCCATCACTTCGACCCAGTAGCGCAGCGAGTCGAGCACGAACTGCGTCACCCGCGGGTGGATCAGGCGCAGCGTATTGCCGCAGCCGCTGGCGTTGTCGTAGCGGCTGCGGTCGTCGGGCTTGAGCCGATACCAGCTGGCGTTGTCGAGGCCGCGGAACGAGAGCGTCGGCCCGTGTTCGTCGCCTTCGGCGGTGTGGTTGTAGACCACGTCGAGCACGACTTCGAAGCCGGCCGCCTGCAGGGTCGCGACCATCGCCTTGAATTCGGCGATCGCGCCGCCGGGGCGGCGATCCGAGGCGAAGCGCGGATCGGGGCAGAAGAAGCCGAGGGTGTTGTAGCCCCAGTAGTTCGCGAGCCCTCGTTCGCGGTGTGCACGGGCAGCAGCGACAGCGTGGTCACGCCGAGCCGCTGCAGATGCGCGATCGCCGCCGGATGCGCGAGCGCGGCGTAGGTGCCGCGCAGGGATTCGGGGATGCCCGGCAGGGTCATCGTGAAGCCCTTGACGTGCAGCTCGTACAGCACCAGCTCCGACAGCGGCCGGCGCGGTTGGCGCGGACTGCGCGCTGCCGGCGCATCGGGCGCGGCGACGCGGGCCTTCAGCGCCCACGGCGCGTTGTCGCGGGTGTCGGGCACGCGCGCGCCTTCGGGATGGCCGTGGACATGGCCGAAGTGTTCGGCGCGCCAGACATAGCGGCCGACGATCTCGCGCGCGTAGGGATCGAGCAGCAGCTTGTGCGGATTGAAGCGATAGCCGGAGGCCGGTTCGTAGCGGCCGTGGGCGCGATAACCGTAGATCAGACCGGGACCGGCGCCGGGCAGGACGCCGGTGAACACGCCGTCCTCTGCCGGATGCATCGGCAGGCGCTGCAGTTCGCGGGTGCCGGTGTCGTCGAACAGGCACAGTTCGATCGCGCGGGCGCGCTGCGAGAACACCGCGAAATGCACGTCGCCGTCCTGCGCGTGGGCGCCGAGCGGTGCGGCGCGACCGGGGAGGAGCGATGTGGGCGAAGGCTCACTCATCGTGTGCCACCGCGTGTTGGGTGACATGCGGCCCTTGTGGGAGCGACGCAAGTCGCGACAGGCTTGTCTGTTGTGGGAGCGACGCAAGTCGCGACTACTCTCCCGGAGGCATCGGCTCGCGAGCATGTCGCGACTTGCGTCGCTCCCACAGTCGATGCGCCGATGCCCGGGCTGCTCATGCCGGCACCAGCACGACGGTCGCCAGCGGCGGCAGGGTGATCGCGAGCGAGCGCGCATGGCCGCCGGTGGCGAGGTGCTCGGCGTCGAGCGCGCGATCGCCGTTGCCCAGATCGCTGCCGCCGTAGTGACGGGAGTCGGTGTTCAGGGCCTCGCGCCAGCGCGGTGCGGCGTCGTCGGGCAGGCCGATGCGGTAGCCATCGCGCGGCACCGGGGTGAAATTGCAGAGAACCAATGCGGTGCCGCCGTGGCCATCGCGGCGGATCCAGGCGAGCACCGACTGGTCGCGGTCGTCGCCGACCAGCCACTGGAAGCCGGCCGCGTCGCAGTCGAGCCGGTGCAGGGCGGGCGTGGCGCGATACAGCGCGTTGAGGTCGCGCACCAGATCGCGCATGCCCGCATGCGGCGCGTGCTGCAGCAGATGCCAGGGCAGGGTCTCGTCGTGCTTCCACTCCCAGGGCTGGCCAAATTCCTGGCCCATGAACAGCAGTTTCTTGCCCGGATGGCCCCACATGAAGCCGAGATAGGCGCGCAGGTTGGCGAACTTCTGCCAGTCGTCGCCCGGCATTTTCTGCAGCAGCGAGCCCTTGCCGTGCACCACTTCGTCGTGCGACAGCGGCAGCACGAAGTTCTCGCTGAAGGCGTAGACCAGGCCGAAGGTCATCAGATCGTGATGCCAGCGCCGATGCACGGGATCTTCGTGCATGTAGCGCAGCGTGTCGTTCATCCAGCCCATGTTCCATTTGTAGTGGAACCCGAGCCCGCCGACGTGGGTCGGCGCGGAGACACCGGGGAAACTGGTGGACTCCTCGGCGAGGGTGATCGCACCGGGCACGTCGCCGCCGATCCGCGCGTTGATCGTCTGCAGCAGCGATATCGCTTCCAGGTTCTCGCGCCCGCCGAAGGCATTGGGCACCCATTCGCCTTCGTTGCGCGAATAGTCGCGATACAGCATCGAGGCGACCGCATCCACGCGCAGGCCGTCGACGCCGTACTGCTCCAGCCAGTGCAGGGCGCTGCCGGCGAGGAAGGCGCGCACTTCGGTGCGGCCGAAGTTGTAGATCAGCGTGCCCCAGTCGCGGTGTTCGCCTTCCTTCGGGTCGGCGTATTCGTACAGTGCGGTGCCGTCGAAGCGGGCGAGGCCGAAAGCGTCCTTCGGGAAATGCGCCGGTACCCAGTCGACGATCACGCCGAGGCCGCGCGCGTGGCAGGCGTCGACGAAGCCTGCGAAGCCTTCGGCGGCGCCGAAGCGCGCGCTGGGCGCGAACATGCCGAGGGTCTGATAGCCCCAGGAGCCGTCGAACGGATGTTCGGACACCGGCAGCAGTTCGATGTGGGTGAAACCGAGGTCCGCGGCGTAGTC
>JBIJBH010000344.1:0-4512 GCA_044345315.1 Lysobacteraceae bacterium | reverse complement strand
GGCCCGCATCGCACTGCAACGGGCGACCGCCGCCGTGACCGAACATGGCCGGCTGCCCGCGCCGCCGCTGATGGTCGGCTTCTTCGACTACGTGCGGGCCCACATCGCGATGCAGGAAGGCCGCGTCGCGGAGGCGGAGGCGGCGATCGCGGCCTTCCGCCGCAGCATGCCCGAAGACGTGCAATCGACCATCGCCTACAGCGAAGCCTCGCTCGCGCTGATCCGCGGCGATCGCGCCGCGGCGCGGCGCGCGATCGACGCCGGACTGGCTTCGCTGGCCGGCATCCAGGATGCTCCGACCGTCTCCGAGGGGCGTCTCGGCGCGGCGTTTCTGTTGACCCGCGCCGGCGATCCGGCGCAAGCCGAGCGCCTGTATCGGCAGGTACTGCCCTCCGCACGCGCGGCCGGTTACGGTCAGTGGGAGGCCTTCGCCGAGCTGGGCCTGGCCGAGGTCGCCGCCTCCCGGGGAGACTGGTCGACGGCCAGACAGCACATGCAGCAGGCGGCGCGCCTGCCGCAGACCCGGATCTGGGTCTACAGCGCTCGTCTGGGCCTGCTCGAACTCGGCAACGCCATCGCGTCCGGCGATCGTGCCGCGGCGTCGGCGCGAGCCGAAGCGCTGCAGGTCGCCGCGATCCGGACCGGCGATCATTTCACCTTGTCGGCTCTCCACGGCCTCGCCGCGGCGGCGCCCGCCGACTTCGGCCTGCGGCCCCCGGTTCTGACCCTGCCGCCGTACCGCGGCGAGGCTGCCTGGCTGGTCGACGCCGTCCGCACCGTCGATCGCCGGGCAATCGCCTCCCGCTGATTTCACCCTTGATGTCCAGACGGCCTGCCGACGCCGTCTCGGGCAGGTTGTCGAAAAACGCACCTCCGGCTGGTTTTTGAATGCCCGGGTTCGATCGCTGCCCGGAGTCGTTCTCGACGAATCCCTCCTTTTCGCGCCGGCTGCATTGATGCGGCCAGCCGGGCATGCGCGTGCAGTAGGATCGTTCGACGGCCCGTCGACGGCTGTCCGCGGCGGCCTCGGGGCCGTCATATGGTCGAGATCGCCCGTTTCGACCGCCGAATTGATCGAAAAGTGATCCGGAAGAGATTTTTTTCGATGGCGCCGTGAGTGCCCCCGGTCGAACAGTGGACCCGGCGCATCCACATGCGCCCGCCGGCGATCCGGGCAGCCCGACATCCCCTCGGCCGCCGGCGCTCTTCCCTCGACAGTAAAAGGAGTACTGAAGATGAAGACCGTATACACAGCGACACTCTTGGCAGCAGCGACGATCATGATCTGCGGAATGGCGCAGGCAGGTAGCCGCAACCATGCTGAACTCGGCGGTTCCTTCGCCCGCATCGGTGAGCCCCGGTCCGGGATCACGATGCCGCAGTTCCCGCCGCCTGGCAGCCGTTTCAACATGACCCAGGGCCAGCGACTTCCCGTCCTGATGTTGACCTCCAGCCGCGGCATGGTTGGCGAGGAAATGCTCGCCGGCGGGGCCAGCGGCTACAGGCTGCGCGACTTTCCGTACGAAAGCAGCCGCGCGATCGTCTATGTCGACGTCGACACTTTCGACGCCCGGTCGCGTCTGAACCGCAATGCGCTGCAACTCGCTCGCGAGGCTGGTTGGCCGATCGTGCTCGAAAGCGAGACATGGAACGTTCGCAGACTGCATGCCACTGTCCGCAGCCTCTTCCCCGATCTGCCGCTGGGCGACGCATCCGAGATCGCGGTCATGATCGACTGGCGCAATCCGACCGCACCGGTTCGGGACATCAGCCCCACGGAGGCCGCGCTCGCGGCCGGGGTGCCGTTCGAGGCCACGACGGAAGGCGGGCTTGCCGGCAACGCTGTTTCCGTCGCCAAAGCGGGGCGTCATATCCATTGGTCGGCGAAATTCGCAAAGGCCGCTTATGAGGCACAGCCGGGCGATCAGACCATCGGCGTCGATCGACTGCGATTGATCGTCAATCGCACCGCCGTGAAAGTCTGGGTCAACGACAGGAACAGGGAATGCATCGTGTCCTGGCGCGGCTCGACCGATACTGCCGATTGGCTGACCAATATCAGGAATATCGTCGCCAACGCTGCGCTGCCCGGTGCGATTCTCGTCAGTCCGAACGTCAGGATCGGCAACGGTTACGCCTCTCGTCTGCGGAATGAACCTCTCGACACATGG
The DNA here is from genome assembly GCA_044345315.1 of Lysobacteraceae bacterium. Lineage (GTDB taxonomy): Bacteria > Pseudomonadota > Gammaproteobacteria > Xanthomonadales > Xanthomonadaceae > Lysobacter_I. The sequence continues at coordinate 2,341 of JBIJBH010000344.1, read as the reverse complement.
ATGACCGACTGCACCGGCGGCGTCTGGGTCACCGGGCATAGCCTCGGCGGTGGGATGGCGCAGGTCTATGCATTGCGCGAGATGCTGCAATCCACTGGTCGAGGCGAGACGCCCCAGAATATCCGCGGTGTGTTTGCCTACAATCCGTCGCGTGTGGGCAATCAGGCATTCGCCGATTGGCTGCAGAATCTGATGATCAACTTCCCGGAATCCGGGCGCCGGCGCGAGCTTCAGACTTACTGCCGTCACGGCGATCCGGTCTGGTCGCTGCCCGCCGGGCTGAAGCATGGCACCAGTGGACTGTACGGCACGCAGAGCGAATGCACCTATTGGGCACCCAAGCTCAACTGGAACAGCCCCATCGCCAATCACACGATGGGGCCGTGGCTCAACATGTGATTCTGTGGAGATGCTTGAATGAATGATCTGGGACTACTCGTCGGATGATCGAATCCCCGGGCAGTCGCATGCGCCAGTGAAGGGCAGGCCGGCAATCCGCATTGCCGGCCTGCCGATCCGGCATCTGGGGGTGATGCGGGCGTACAAGCGGGTTCGCCTCACGCAGCGACCGGGTGAAGCGGATGCGCTTGGCCGGGATTGACATATCATGCGCGTCTGTTCCCTCAAGATGCCCGACGCATGACGCATCCCACGATGCTGGACCTACCGCCGAGCGAAGGCCGCCTGATCTGGATCGACCTGGAAATGACCGGGCTGGACACCGGGCGCGATTCGATCATCGAGATCGCCACCGTGGTCACCGACGCGCAGCTCAATGTCCTCGCCGAGGGCCCGGAATTCGCGATCGCGCACGATGTCGCGGTGCTGGAGGCGATGGACGACTGGAACCGCACCCAGCATCGCAAGTCCGGACTGTGGCAGCGGGTGCTGACCCAGGGCGTGGCGATGGCCGAGGCCGAACGGCGCACGCTGGACTTCCTGCGCGACTGGGTCGGCCCGAAGGCCTCGCCGATGTGCGGCAATTCGATCTGTCAGGATCGCCGCTTCCTGCACCGGCAGATGCCCGAACTCGAAGCCTATTTCCACTACCGCAATCTCGACGTCAGCACGCTCAAGGAACTGGGCCGGCGCTGGGCGCCGCAGGTGCTGGCCGGGCTGCAGAAGGAATCGGCGCACACCGCACTCAGCGACGTGCGCGATTCGATCGCAGAGCTGCGCCACTACCGCGCACGGATCGCCGAATTCGCGCCTCCCGCGGAGACATGAGCATGAAAGCCGCGTCGACGATGCTCGCGCTGCTGCTCGGCGCATCCGTGTGGGCCCCGTCGCACGCGGCCGAACCGCCGCAGCCCCCGGCGCAGAGCTCCACGCAGACGGCCGCACCGGCGCTGCCGCCGGGCATGAAGCAGTACTGGTTCGTGATGCTGAAGAAAGGCCCGAAGCGGGATCATCCGCCCGAGGAAGCGCAACGGCTGCAGGCCGGGCACATGGCCAACATCCGGACCTATGCCGAACGCGGCCAGCTGCAGATCGCCGGACCGTTCATGGACGACGGCGACTGGCGCGGCATCTTCATCCTCGACGTGCCCGACCGCGCCGCGGCCGAGGCGATGTGCAACGACGACCCGGCGGTGCAGGCCGGTCGTCTCGTCTGCGAGATCCATCCCTGGCTGTCGCAGAAGGGCGCGAGCTTGAAGTGAAGGCTGGGCTGCCTCGCAGTCGCGGTTGCCGTGTCCGCATTCGTCGGCTCCGGACCGGTGTTCGTCGGCGATTTGCCGGAGGTCGGCGGGCCGCGCTGGCCAGTCGACGGGGCGGTGGAGAGAGTGGGTCCGCGATGCGCCGCAGCGCCTCGCGACCTCACTGCCCACCATCGCCCCGCACGGAGCCCGACATGACCTCTTCCCGCCAACTGTTTTCCTGCGCGCTGCTCGGCGCGACCGCCGCGCTCGCCGTCGTCTTCCTGACCGGCGCCAGACAGCCGCCTCAGACGTTCGACGAGATCGACGTCGGACGGATCAATATCCGCGAACCGGATGGCACCCTGCGTTTGGTCATCTCCAATCGCGCGCAGTTCCCCGGCGCGCCCTGGAAGGGCGGCGAGGTTCCGCGGCCGGATCGCCGCCAGTTCGCGGGCATGCTGTTCGTCAACGACGAAGGCACCGAGAACGGCGGCCTGATCCAGAAAGGCGTCGTCGGCCCCGACGGTCGCGTGTCCGCCGGCCTCAGCCTGACCTTCGACCGCTTCCGGCAGGATCAGGTCATCCAGTTGCTGCACGCCGAGAACGGCGGAAAGGCGCACAGCATGCTGGCGATCAACGACGAAACCGACGGCATGCAGCTCGACGTCATGCAGCGTTCGGAACGGATGAGCGCGATCCGT